>NZ_JBXWSK010000038.1:0-31819 GCF_059613385.1 Ruegeria sp. BHSA162 | reverse complement strand
ATAAAGGCCGGCAGATAGGGCGGACATGTCAGCGCCAAGAATACGCAGCGGCAAATCAGAAATCAGCCTGAGCGACTTGATGATGCCCTGGCCCACACCGCCACCCGCACCCGTTACCAAAACCGTGATCAATTCATTTCTCCATGAATGAAATAAGCCGTTCCTTTGTCCCCTGACTGAGGTCAGTGGCCTGAATATCCGCGCGGATCTGTTCCAGATCGAAGCTGATCGACGGGATGTCGATTCTAACCCGGTCGCCATCCAGCTCGAGGGTCAGATAAGACAGACCCGTGCCTCGCCCCTGCCCGACCGCTCCGGGGTTCAGCAGCAGCACAGACCCTTTCGGAATCCTTATCCACTTGCGTTGATCCGCAGGTGTCGGTCTTCCGGCTTCGTCGATCATGACGGCAAAGGCCCGGTGCGAATGCCCAAAGACCCCGACCATTTTTCCCATTTGTCGCAAGGCCGTTGCCGCTGGTGCCCATTGTTCCGGTTTCGAGACATAGGACCAGTCCCCATAATCGTAAGGGTTGGCATGTGAAAACAGGATCGGCCCCATGCTATGGCGGTCGGCCCAGGGGTATCGGTCAGCCAACGGTGGGTCGCCCCGGACCTCACCATGCGTCCACTCGACGGACTCCAACACAAATCCTGCAATGTTGTCGTAGAAGGACGGGTTGCCTTTATCCAGATCGAAATAGAACTGGTCGTGGTTGCCGCGGATGAACACGCAGTTTTGGCGAGCCATCAGTTGATCGGTCAGTTCCAACACCTGCCGAGGGCGCACACCATATGTCAGCAGATCGCCCAACATGACGACGACATCCGGCGAAAAAGCTTCGGCCTTTTGGATCGCGGTCGCATACGCCGTGGCGTTTCCATGTATGTCGGACAGTACCGCGATCTTCAGCGTACTCATGACCACTCTCCGCCGACCGTGTCCGGCGATCCAAATTCAGCGCCGGCCCTTGTTCCAATTACTGGGAACACAGGCGCTCTGAAACACCCTTTAAAAAATCAACCGCACAGTCCGGCCGAACCGTTCGACGGTGCAAACTTTCTGGGATGATACCGGCTGAGAACCGTGCCGCAACTCCCTTTGTCCAACCCAGGTCGCGTTGGAACAGTTCAGGTCCGGCCAATCAAGCCAAAGCAAACAATAGCACAGGAAAACAATAACTGTCGCCTGATCCGACGAAATAATAAGGCCGGGCTCATTCGCCCGGCCTTTTATGATCAGCCAATGATCGCGTTCAGTGTCGCGCTGGGGCGCATCACCGCCGCAGTTTTGGTGTGATCGCCGTGGTAATAGCCGCCCAGATCAGCAGGCTTGCCTTGAGCGGCGAGCAGTTCGGACAGGATCTGCTCTTCCTTCTCCGCCAGTTCTTTGGCGATCGGAGCAAAATGCGCGGCCAGTTCAGCATCATCCGGCTGCGCGGCCAGTGCCTCGGCCCAGTATCGGGCGAACCAATAGTGGCTGTCGCGGTTGTCCGGCTCGCCAACCTTGCGGCTGGGCGAGCGGTCGTGGTCCAGGATGCCCTGCGTTGCGGCCTCGGCCGCAGCGCCCAGAACGGCGGCCTTGGCGTTTCCGCGGCTGTCGGCCAGGAAATTCAGCGATTCACCCAACGCGCAGAATTCGCCCATCGAGTCCCAACGCAGGTGGTTTTCCTCGACCAGCTGCTGAACGTGCTTGGGCGCCGAGCCACCTGCACCGGTTTCGAACAGGCCGCCGCCATTCATCAGCTTGACGATCGACAGCATCTTGGCCGAGGTGCCCAGTTCGAGGATCGGGAACAGGTCGGTCAGATAGTCGCGCAGCACGTTGCCGGTGATGGCGATGCTGTCCTTGCCGGCGGTGATGGTTCCCAGCGACTTGCGGGTCGCCTCACGCGGCGCCAGGATCAGGAACTTGTCGGCTACGCCCGCAGCCTCGAGCGCCGGCTTGACGTATTTGATCAGCTCGGCGTCATGGGCGCGGTTCGCATCCAGCCAGAAGATCGCCTCGGAGCCGGTCAGACGCTGACGGTCCATCGCCAGTTGGATCCAGTTCTCAATCGGGGCTTTCTTGGCGGTGCAAGCGCGCCAGATGTCACCCTTTTCGACCTCATGCGAATGCAGGGTTTCGCCATTGGCCAGAACGATGCGGATCGTGCCGTCGGCGGGCGCCTCAAATGTGGTCGGGTGGCTGCCATATTCCTCGGCCTTCTGGGCCATCAGGCCCACATTGGCCACCGAACCGGCGGTCGCCGGATTCAGCGCACCGTTGGCTTTGAAGAAATTGATGGTCTCGTCATAGACCGGCGCATAGCAGCGGTCGGGGATCACGCAGTTGGTGTCGCCCTTCTTGCCGCTCTCGTCCCAGCCCTTGCCGCCCGCGCGGATCACGGCCGGCATCGAGGCGTCGATGATCACGTCCGACGGCACGTGCAGGTTGGTGATGCCCTTGTCGCTGTCGACCATGTACATCGAGGGACGCTCGGCCTTGACCTCTTCGATCGCGGCCATGATCTCGGCATCGTCCTTGACGCGGTTCAGCAGATCGCCCAAGCCGGAGTTCGGGTTGACGCCCAGCTGTGCCATGCGGTCGCCGAATTTTTCGAACACCGGCGCCAGCCACGACTTGACGGCATAGCCGAAAATGATCGGGTCACTGACCTTCATCATCGTCGCCTTCATGTGCAGCGAGAACATCGTGCCGTCTTTCTTGGTGTCCTCAATCGCGGCATCCAGGAACTCCGACAGCGCCTTGACTGACATGAAAGTGGCGTCCGCAACGGTGCCCTCTTCCAGCGTCCAGCCGTCTTTCAGGACGGTAACACCACCGTCCTTGCTCACGAATTCGATCCGCGCGTCACCGGCCTGGTCTGCAGTGATGGTGGCCGATTTCTCGTTGGCATAGAAATCATTGCCCGGCATCGACGACACCTTGGTCTTGCTGTCGGCCGTCCATTCGCCCATCGAATGCGGATGCTGCTGCGCATAGCGTTTGACCGCCTTGGCCGCGCGGCGGTCGCTGTTGCCCTCGCGCAGAACCGGGTTCACGGCCGAGCCCTTGATCGCGTCATAGCGGGCGCGGATCTCTTTTTCGGCGTCGGTCTTGGGGTCCTCGGGATAGTTGGGGATGTCGTAGCCCTGCCCCTGCAGTTCCTTGATGGCAGCGACCAGCTGCGGCACCGAGGCCGAGATGTTGGGCAGCTTGATCACGTTGGCCTCGGGGGTTTTCACCAGCTCACCCAAGGCGGCCAGATCGTCGGGCTGACGCTGCTCTTCGGTCAGGTTTTCGGGGAAGGCCGCGATGATGCGCCCGGCCAGCGAAATATCCTTGGTTCCAACGCTGACGCCCGCGGCCGAGGCGAATTTGCGGATGATGGGCAGGAACGAGGCACTGGCCAGCTCCGGCGCTTCGTCTACGATGGTATACAATATGTGGAAGTTCGATTTTTCTGCCATGTTCCCTTACCTTTTTTAAGCCTTTCAGGGGCGTGCGATCCGAGAGTTGTGCCGCGTGCGGCGCGGCGTGCGAGGAGCGTGAATGCTGTTCCGCTCCGGGGTGACTCTGATTTGACAGGGCTTCCCTTAAATCACCCGGGGCCCGGGATCAATCGCAACTGAATGCGCATTTTGACCCAGTTTGCGCAAAACCGCGCATATGCCCGTATTTTCAGCCCGCCGACGATACGCAACGCCTTTCCCTTGGCGCGGGCGCTGGCTAAGACGGTTCTCTAACCCGAGATCAAGGAGGCCCCGTTGGACCGTATCGCCCGCACCATCGCCACGGAAATCAATGCCCGCCCCGAACAGGTGGACGCGGCGGTCAAGCTGCTGGACGAAGGCGCCACCGTGCCCTTCGTGGCGCGCTACCGCAAAGAGGTGACGGGCGGGCTGGATGACAGCCAGCTGCGCACCCTGTCCGACCGGCTGGCCTATCTGCGCGAGCTTGAGGCGCGGCGCGAGACGATCCTGAACTCGATCAAGGATCAAGGGAAGCTGACCGACGATCTGGCCAAATCCATTGCCCGCGCCGAAACCAAGGCACAGCTGGAAGACATCTACCTGCCCTACAAACCCAAGCGTCGCACCAAGGCGATGATCGCGCGGGAAAACGGGCTGGAGCCGCTGGCCGACGCGATCCTGGCCGACCGCAGCGCCGACCCCGAGGGTCTGGCCCAGGCCTATGTGACCGAGGCCGTGCCCACCACCAAGGACGCGCTGAATGGCGCGCGCGACATCATCACCGAGCGTCTGACCGAAAACGCCGCCCTTCTGGGCGAGCTGCGCAGCTTCATGCAGGCCGAGGCGCTGCTGACCTCGAAGGTGATCGAGGGCAAGGAACAGGAAGGCGCCAAGTTCAGCGACTATTTCGACCATGCCGAGCCCTGGGCCAAGGTGCCTTCGCACCGGGCGCTGGCGATGCTGCGCGCCTCGAAAGAGGGGATCGTGACGCTGGACATTGCCCCCGACCCCGAAACCGGCGCCGCCCGGGCCGAGGCGATCGTGGCGGCGCATCTGCAGACGCGTGGCGACGGCCCGGGAGACGCCTGGCTGCGCAAGGTCGCGGGCTGGACTTGGCGGGTGAAGCTGTCGCTGTCGATGATGGTCGAGCTGATGGCCGATCTGCGTAGCCGCGCGCAGGAGGAGGCCATTCTAGTTTTTGCACGCAATCTCAAGGACTTGCTGTTTGCCGCCCCGGCGGGCCCCCGCCCCACCCTGGGGTTGGACCCGGGCATCCGCACCGGCGTCAAGGCCGCGGTGGTGGACGCGACGGGCAAGCTGGTGGCGACCGACACGCTGTATCCGTTCCAACCCAAGAACGATCTGCGCGGCGCACAGGCCACCATCCTGAACCTGATCGCCACCCACAAGGTCGAACTGATCGCCATCGGCAACGGCACCGCCAGCCGCGAGACCGAGCGGTTGGTGGCCGACACGCTGAAACTGCAACCCAAAGGGGTGCAGGCCCCCACCAAGGTCGTGGTGTCCGAAGCCGGGGCTTCGGTCTATTCCGCCTCGGAACTGGCCGCGCGCGAGTTTCCCGATCTGGATGTCTCGCTACGTGGAGCGGTGTCGATCGCCCGCCGTCTGCAGGACCCGCTGGCCGAGCTGGTCAAGATCGAACCCAAGAGCATCGGCGTCGGCCAATATCAGCACGACGTTGACCAACACCGGCTGAGTCAGTCTCTGGAATCGGTGATCGAAGACGTGGTGAACGCCGTCGGCGTCGATCTGAACACCGCCTCGGCGCCGCTGCTGGCCCATGTCTCTGGCCTGGGCCCCGGTCTGGCCGAAGCCATCGTAGCGCATCGTGACCAGAACGGCGCCTTCCGGTCGCGGCAGGATCTTCTGGACGTTGCGCGCCTCGGCCCCCGCGCCTTTGAACAATGCGCGGGCTTTTTGCGCATTCGCGACGGAGATGAGCCCTTGGACGCCTCGGCCGTCCACCCCGAGGCCTATGACGTGGCCCGCCGCATCGTGCAGGCCTGCGGCCGCGACATCCGCCAGATCATGGGAAATGACGGTGCGCTGCGTGGTCTGCGCACCGAACAGTTCGTGGATGACCGGTTCGGCCTGCCCACGGTGCGCGACATCTTTGCCGAATTGGAAAAGCCCGGCCGCGACCCGCGTCCCAGCTTCGTGACCGCCAGTTTCAAGGAGGGCGTCGAGGAGATCACCGACCTCAAACCCGGCATGGTGCTGGAAGGCACCGTCACCAACGTCGCTGCCTTTGGCGCCTTCGTCGATATCGGCGTGCATCAGGACGGTCTGGTGCATGTCAGCCAGCTGGCCGACCGGTTCGTGAAAGACCCGCATGAGGTGGTCAAGGCCGGTCAGGTCGTGCGCGTCCGGGTCGTTGAGGTGGACGTGCCGCGCAAGCGGATCGGGCTGAGCATGCGCAAGGATGGCGGAGCTTCTGCCCGGCAAGATCGCGACGTCAAAGGCCAGAACGCGCGTGAAAAGAATAAAGGCATCCCCAAATCACAACGCGCAAAATCTGGCCATAATGCGCAGCACAGCGCGATTGGGGATGCGCTGCAAAATGCACTGAAAAATCAATAAGCACCCTGCCCCGCCTGAGCCTCAGGCGGGGGTTTCCGTCTGGAACGCATCGGGCTCCAACTCTTCCCAAAAGGCAAAAATGGCGTTGGCGTTCAAACCTGATCGCCATCCGTGTTGCCGGAAGTTCTCTCGGTCTAGCTCGTCCGACAAAGTCGACATGAACAAGCGTTTGTCGGCATCCCGTTGAGTGGGGTTTCGCCGCGAAACCAGGTCTTCGACGATGGCCAGCTTGCGGGCACGCTCGGCGCGTTCTGCCACCCGCGCGGCATAAGCTTGATCTTCGCGTGCCTTCTCTTCCTCCCGCTGCTTGGCTGCGGCTAGCGCCTCGGAACTAGGCGGTTTCACTGTCTCTGCCGCAGGGGCTTTGTAGTCATCGCGCAGGGCGGCCGAAAGATACCCCAGCGTTGATTTCACGTCCCCCTGCCCGGCTACATAGTCCAGCTTCTGCTGCACGTAATCCTCACCATGCTCAGAGATCCACTGACGCGCCAGCCGATCGGACACCCCTTGTTTGCGCAAGGTCTTGTAGACCGCCAGGTTGCGCACCCCATCGCTGTCGTCGATCTCGAACATTGCCTTCTGCGGGTTCGCCTTGATCAGGAACCGAATGTCGGTGACGCTGCGGCCCTTCTTGCGGAACTCGGGCTCGATCAGAATATCGGAGCTTTTGTTCACCTCGACCACTGCGGGTTTGATGATCTTGGCATTCAGGTGTTTGAAGCTCGTGTAATAGTCGCTGCCGTCCACACCCATCAATTTGCGGAACACCTCGAGCGCCCACCACCCGGTCGACCCAGTGCGCACGAAACGATAACAGTTTTCATACAAGGCCAACCCGTGCCCCGAGCTGAAATTGCGCTGGATATGCACATTGATCAACGCATAGATCTTCGGATCGTACAGCTTCTGCGCCAAGGCCGGGGAATAGGCGTATTCGCAGATCCCGCCCTTGAGCTTGGCGAAACTCAGCAACGACGACACGCCCCACTCTTGCCGCCCTTTTTCATCGAGCATGTCCCATTCGGCCACTGTCTCGGCAAGCGCTCTCAGGCTGGCGCGCAATGTGTCGAAGTCGTTCGAGTTGTAGCCCACCATCATCGCCAGGGTGCGGGCATCGATCGTATGGGTCTGCGCCGTGGTCAGTGAGTCGTAGGCATTGAGAAGCAACACATTGGACAGCTTGCGCTGCAACAGCGTCAGCTTGCCGCTGATATGGATCGCGGCCACATTCTTTTTCACCGTTTCCCGACGCAAAGCGCCTGAAAGGTGATCCGTGTCCAGTTGTGTATCCGGCATGATTCTGCCCGGCTGCTCGTTTCCCAAGTTTGTGACACAAAAGGTACCCGTGGATCAACCAAATTTGGGTCCCCATATGCAGGATGGAGTGAATCCCGTAGACAGGTACCTATCCGAATCGGCGACCCAGTTATCCACAGAAGCGGGCGCCAATTGGTTCAAACTTGGAGTCGTGACCCGCGTAGGCGGCGATCAACGCACTCGGATTAGACCCTAAATAGTCCACGATAGAGCCGAACCGCGAATCGGTGCCCTTCTCCCCGGATTCGGGACCCTTTGATCCTGTATACAGGTCCCTTTTAACCCGAAGCCAGGAACCCTTGGTCCTGTATCCGGGTGCCGATGCGACCACAAATATATGATTTATTTATGTTTTCTGTCGTCAAAGATTCTAAAACCCTTAAAGAAAATAAACTCTTTGGTGTGCCCTTTTCTGAGAATATATGCCGGTTTCGTCGCGAAACCGAACTCTTCGGCATTCTTCTGTGGAAAACTGCTCTTTCGAGGATAGCGCAGAAGGAAAATGTTCGGTACATTTCCTGATATACGCCGGAAAGGCGAACATTATTCGAGGCATCGACAGTGACAAAATCTAAACAACCTGCTCTACCGCCGTACTTCAACCTGGATCCGGCCAAGGCTGCATCAAAGTTACCCGATCCTATCGGGACATCACGATTCGCAAAAGCTGCAACCTTCTGTGCCAAAGGGCGCGAAGATCTAGCCCGCCGCGGGTATGCGCCCGATGGCGAAAAGCGCCTTCGCCGGTTTTCGATTTGGGAGATTACCAAATACCTGATCCCGGTGGCTCCGGCCCACCTGCGCCGCGTCCTCAAGGCAAATCCCGACCTCCCGCAAGGCGAAGGCGAAGCAGGATCGAAATGGTTCACCCTCGAAGAAGTTCTGACCTTGAGGCGCCATTTCGCGGCCGAAGGTGTAAGCACCAAGGAATACCTGCCCTACCGGCCGGAAAATCTGCCGGCAAAAGTTGTTGCCGTTGCCAATTTCAAAGGTGGCGTGGGCAAGACGTCGACCGCTGCTCATCTGGCAATGTCGGCCGCGTTGGACGGTTATAAAGTGCTGGTGATTGATCTTGATAGCCAGGGATCCATGACGTCCATCCTGGGTGGTCGCGTCGCGGATGAATGGCAGACGGTCTTCCCCTTGATCGCAAAAGACTATGCGCGCGCGGTTCAGGAGGAGAACAGGGTCCGCGCCGCTGCCGGTCAACCCGAAATCCCATTGGATGAAACTCTGCAAGAGGCACTGAGAACCCAACCTCAGGATGTCATCCAGAAGACCCATTGGCCCAACATTGATCTCATTGGTGCTCAACTGAACCTTTATTGGGCTGAATTTCAGATCCCGGTCTGGCGGATGGGCCTTCGCAGTTGGCCGCTGTGGGACGGGCTCACCAACTTCTTGCAGGACGAGGCGGTATTGAATGATTACGACATCGTGTTCCTCGATACTCCTCCTGCACTTGGATACCTAACGATCAATGCGCTGGCCGCAGCGGATATTTTGCTGGTGCCGCTAGGAGCTTCATTCCTGGAATTTGATTCCACCGGGCGCTTCTTCGACATGCTCTACACCACGTTCGCCAGTATCGAGGATGGCGAGAACGCGGCACAAAGGGCAGCTGGCTTGCCCGAACTCAAGTTCGAATGGGATGTCGTGCGCGCGATCATCACCCGGTTCGACGCCAGCCAGCAGACGGACATGGCCAACGTGATACAGGCGTATTTCGGTGATTTCATGAACGCCTATCGGCAGGATTACACCGCTTTGGTAGGGCAGGCCGGAGAACAGGTGAACGGAATCTACGAAGCGGACTACCGTGACTTTAACCGCGACACCTATGTCCGGGGGCGAGAGACCTTCGATCGAACTTACGCGGAATTCAAAGAAGTGCTGATCGGGTGTTGGTGGCGCGACGCCCAGATGGGAGGACAGGCAGATGGCTAAACGCAGAAGACTGACGGCACCGGATGCGGCGGAACTTGAACAGCTCGAGGTTGGTTTCGCCGCGAAACCCTCGATCAGCCCGTTCGAGGCCAACCCGTCAACTCCGCCAATCGCGCAGGTCGCGGCCGAGGCCGCGACGCTGAATGGCATGGCAGCAGTGACCGACCGAGCAACCCTTGCAAAAGACCAAGGCGACGCTGCGCGTTGGCGGGATGCCCAGGACGCGGGCTTGGTCGCAGAGATGGTGCCCATAGATCAGATCGATGCCGATTTCTTGCGGCGCGACCGCATGGTCGATGACGAAGAGGCAATGTCCGAACTGCTGGAATCTCTGCGCTCCAACGGGCTGCGGACGCCGATCGAGGTGACCAAAACCGAGGATGGCTATGGCCTAATATCGGGCTATCGCCGGTTGGACGCCTTCCGCCGTTTGGCCGGCGGTGACCCGAAATTCGCCCAAATTCCCGCGTTCGTGCGCCAGGCTGGCGCAGGGCAGGGGGCGTATGTTTCGATGGTCGAGGAGAACGAACTTCGATCAAACCTCAGCCCGTATGAACGTGGGCGCATCGCTGTCCTCGCTGTGGGGCAGGGTGTGTTCCCGTCGACCGAAGCCGCCGTGGATGTTCTGTTCGCCGCAGCCTCCAAGGCCAAAAGGTCCAAGGTCCGCAGCTTTGCGGTGGTTCACGAGGCCTTGGGCGACTTACTGCAGTACCCGGTTGCGTTGTCGGAAAAGGCAGGTCTCAGGATTGCCGCGGCTATCCGGGATGGCGCGCAGGCCAAGCTGAGGGAGGCCTTGTCCCAGGGTGAGGCCACGGACCCGAAATCGGAACTGACCGTGATAGAGGCTGCGTTGAAAGACGCGCCTGCACCGACTCAGGAAAAGCCGCGTGGGGGCCGCCCGAAACAGATTCAACGGCTGCCTATTCAGACGCTGCCCAAAGGCGGAGAATTGCGAGCAGAGGTATCAGCGGGCGAATTGCGGATACATCTTCGCGGCCGGACTCTGAGCGTAGACGAAGCTGCGCGGTTGTTGGAACAGTTAGTTGAGCATTTGGGCTGACCATTTTTAACCATTGGTTTGGCCTGTGCTTCCACCGGCCAAACCTTCCTGTAAACAGGTACCTTTCCGCCACTTCCCCTGTAGTATGCAAAAAGGCATAATTATGATCATTATGACGGACGCTCGGTTTGTTTCCAATACGCCGGCGTTTGACCATTTTGACGCCGAACCGCCACCGCTATGAGTAGCGGAGAGACAGACTGAAACTTGGGTAGTGTGAGCGTCGGCTGGGCCAATTCTGGTTGGATGCGTTCTTGATTGAATCCCGCTTGGCCCGAAGGTGCATTTTGCCAGCCAGTAGACGCAAATTCCGACTTGGGATAGGTTCGTGTTGGGGCAACAATGCGGGCGTTCCGCCTTGCATTGGCAATTAATACGCAACGCGCTGACTATAAGGGCCGGCATACGGTCGGACATATTTTAGCTTCGTCAGAAACCAGGTCTCTCTGACTGACGCCGATTGGACAAAAGGCAAAGCACATTGAAGTAATTTCGACCGAGGACTGAAGATGGCTGACATCAAGGCGTGGTTGGAGAGGTATTCCCTTGAGAAGTACCATGATGTGTTCGCCTCGAACGCGATCGAATTGGATGTTCTTGCCACCCTCACTGAAAATGACCTTGTCGAGCTTGGACTGAACCTCGGGGATCGCAAACGCATGATGCGGGCGATCGAGGCGCTTCGCTCGGATCAAGGTGGCGTTTCACATTCCGAGAATGCTCTCACGTCATCGCAAACTGGGCCTCACGCGCCTCAACCCACGGCATTGGAAGGTGTCCCCGAACGCAGGTATCTGACTTTGGTCTTTGTCGATCTCGTTGGATCGACTGAATTGTCCAGTCATCTGGATCTTGAGGAGTACCGCTCCGTTCTGCACGACTATCAAGCCCTTTGTTTTGATGTCGTGACCCGGCACCAGGGGCACATTGCCCAATTCATCGGAGATGGAGTGGTTGCTTATTTCGGTTATCCGACGGTCGAAGAGAACGATGCGGAAAGGGCTGTTGCCGCCGGACTGGAAATCTGCGGCTCCATTGGTCGTATCAAACACGGCAAGGGTGAGGTCATCGGGGTTCGGGTCGGGATTTCTTCCGGGGAAGCCGTGGTTGACAATCACTCGACTTTGGGAGGTCTGGTGGTCGGTGAGGTGCCGAATTTGGCGGCCCGTATCCAGGAACTGGCGGACCCTGGGACGGTCGCCATCAGCGAGCACACCAAGCTGCTGATCGGGAGCAACTTTCGTTGCGAGTGGAAGGGGAAGCAAAGCCTCAAGGGGTTTGAGAACCCGATCGGCATCTGGAAAGTTCTGAGTGCGGAAGAGCCGATGCTGCGGTTTCAGGCGCGTCCCGGAGATCAAGGCTCGCCCTTCGTCAACCGGGTCGATGAGGTCGCGACGATCAAGAAGCATTGGCAGGCCGCACTGAATGGAGAAGGGCAGGCGGTTATGGTTTCCGGTGAGGCCGGCATCGGAAAATCGCGTCTTGTCGAGGAAGCGACCCGCGGATTCGAAGAGCAACAATATCTGCGGCTTGGGTTCCAATGCTCGCCCAACCACGAGCGAAGTGCCCATTTCCCGGTTCTCAGCTGGATCAGCCACATGGCCGATTTCCGCAGAACCGACTCCGACCAGCGGAAGCTGCGCAAACTCAGGCAACTGTTTCAGGAATGGTCGGAGGTTCCGGAAGACTATCTTCCTTTGTTTGCCTATGCCATGTCGTTGCCGGTGGAGGCCGAGGAAGACCTGCTGAAACTGCCCTTTGACCGGCTCAAGCAGCAGTTTCAGGAGGCCTTGGTACAGACCGTTGCTGCGCTGGCGCGGCATCGACCGGTTCTGTTGCTGTTTGAAGACCTGCATTGGATCGATCCCTCGACTGAGGAAATCATCGCTTTGTTGATCGAGCGCTTCAGGTCCATGCCCGTCATGATCATGTGCACGTTCCGCCCGTCCTACCATCCACCGTGGGAAGGCCGGGAGGGTGTCGTCCCGCTGACGATTTCCCGCCTCGACCGGGACCACGTCCACCAGATGCTGGATGCGCTTTTGCAGTCCAAGCAAGTGACACAGACCATGAAAGACCGGATCGCGAACAGGACGGATGGCGTCCCTCTGTTTGCGGAAGAGATGGCACGAATGATCCAGGACGGGTTCTTCGACCAGACGGACGCGTCCGCAATGCAGATGCAACAGGCACTGCCATCGACGCTCAAGGAACTGTTCTGGGCCATGTTCGACCGGCTGAGCACGGCCCGCGATATCGTGCCGGTCTGCGCCGCCATTGACCGCAACATCCTGCCTGCGATGGTCAGTTCGGTCAGCGGTCAATCGTATGAGGCAACCCTGCGCATGTTGGACGAGTTGGTCGAAGCGCAAATATTGGTGCGGCGCGGGGTCAATATGGGAGGTGCCTATGCGTTCCGCCACGCTTTGATACGGGACGCGGCCTATGACCTGATGTTGCCCAGTCGGGCGCGGGCGGTGCACAGCCGGATCGCCGAGGTCCTCGACACTTCGTTCAGTGACCTTGTGGGTCAGATCCCTGAATTGCTGGCCCAGCACTATGCCCGCGCGGACATGCCCAAACAGGCCCGGGACGCGTGGCGCCGGGCGGCAGTCATCTCGGGCGAGCGATTTGCCAACGAAGAAACCATCCACCATCTCAATGAAGCCTTGACCGAGAACGACAAAATCACCCCAAGCCCCGAACGGGATCGAGAAGAGATTTCGCTGCGCAAGATGCTGAACGTGGCCCTCAGTACCAGGGCGTTCGGGTCGAAAGAGGTTTTGGCCAATCTGGACCGGTTCCGCCACCTGCTTGACCGTTCCTCCGCCAGTGTGACGGATGCGTTTTTGGCCGTGCATGTGCAGTTCGGTGCTCAGTTGACTCTGGGCGATCCGAGGGGCGCGTTGGCTTTGTGTGATTACCTGGAGGAGGTCGCACGGCGCGCGGAAAACCCGACGATGGAGGCGCTCGCGGCGCACAATATCGGCATGAGCAACTTCATGCTCGGCCGTCTGGAGGTCGCCATTTCTGCTTTCGACCGAGCGATTGCGTTACGCGGGGCAACTGATCCGGACGATCTGCTGAATTATCACGAGGCAGACATATACTTGGTTGATCAGGCGATGCGGTGCTGGGCCGTGGCGCTGCAAAGCGGAGACGGCGAAACGTTTCGCGCCGAGCTAACGGAACTGGCTGAGCGGATCAGTCGTGAACCACACGATTTCACGCGTTGCTACGGGCTGAACATCCTGGCGACCATCTATCAGATATTGGGCGACACAAGTGCATTGCTGAATATGGTCAACCGGGCTCTCGAGATCAGTGGGCAACGGGAGTTCCACTACTGGGATGCCTGGGGCCGCATCCTGCACGGCTGGGCGCGGGCATCAGAAGGTCACCCTGCCGAGGGGATCGCCGAGATCTCGGCCGGGATCGACGCCTATGTTGATACAGGTTCAACTCAGATCGTTCTCTACGCTCAGACGTTGCTCGCAGACGCGCACTTGATGGCCGGAGAGATCGCTGAAGGCTTGAAGGTGATCGAACTTGTGCGAGCGGGTGAGAAATCCTGGAGTGTCCGGTACCAGCTCCCATTCACCGACCGGGTCGAGGCGGCCTTGCGCAATGCGCAGTCCGAAGTCGCAATGAAGTGAACCACCCGGTTCGACGCAGTTTTTACGCCAGGTTTTTGGTCTGGACATAACTTCAGCCGAACTGCCGAAAGGTGCGATTATTGAAACATATACGAAAATTTGATAGTGTTTGATGGCATTGTTTCGATTTTTAGATCAAAAAACTGGGGATAATCATGTTCAGACTTAAGGCTTTAGGCGTTTCAATTCTTGGCGCAGCGATGGCGCTTGCAATCCACGGACCAGCAAAGGCCCAGGAGATTTTGTCCGAAGACGGAACCGTAAAATTTGAAGATGGGATACCGCAGTACTCCGGCGGCACCGAGTTGTTTACCTTTCAGTATCATCAAATCGTGGATGAAAATGATCCTGAGAACCTGCTGTTTTCAGCTGACCGTCAGTTGGTTTCCTTGAATCCCGTTGAACTTTTCCGTGAATACGGAGACTCCACGCGGGTTTTGGAGGCCCCCGGAATGTCGGCGCTTATGGCGCAGTCCCTAGAGGGTGGTTTTGCGTCGTCCTTTTCGGACATGGTTCTGACGGAACTTGCGGTGCTGCAGAAAAATTGTGTCGTCAACGGTGCTCCGATCCAAAGTGCCACCATCAAGCCGGTTTACAGCGTTCTAAGGCTTCACACGAACCCGATTAGAACAAACGCCGTGCTGAACATTTTTTCGTACAAATTGCTGGAATGCAGTGAAGACGGAGTTGATATTTCCATCCCGCTCAAGCGCCGGTGGGTCATCTCGATTGGTTCCGGGTTGGAACAGGGGCCGATCGACAAGACAATCGGTGGGGTCCAGATGACCTACAAGATGTTCGCGCAGGGTAAATCGATCAAGCTGATGGCTTATTACTCCAATCTGACACTGCATGGCGAAAGATGGGGACCGAATATGCGTCTAATTTCCGGGTTTGACCAACTCGGCAATGTCGACCCCAGAAACAAGTACTACACTCCGAAGGCCGCAAGTTGCCTTGATATCGACTTCAAGAACAAGCCGCCGAATGATGTTGACGTTTGGTCTGTTGCGCCCAGCGACATGAGGTTCTGCGCCCGTGGGTGCGTCCCCGGAGATGTCAGCGCCACCAAGTAAGGCTGCATCTGTTCAGGGTTGACCAAACGCAGACCCCGCGCCTGTTTGCCAAGACAGGTCGATCGGGATGCCGCCACGTGGATACCAGTGCCTTCCAGTCCGCAACCACCGCTGCGTCGGAAACCTGCCCCGGCGCCGGGCAACGGAAACGGTGCAGTTCTCTTGGAAGGAGCCGTGGTTTCGGAACGATCCCAGGAACAGTTTCAGCGACTTCGACCTGACAAGCCAGCCCCCCGAATTCAATCGATCACCAGATGACCATAGTCAGCCTGTCCATTCATCGGGCAGAGCGAAGTGAATTCGGGCGCGGTGAACCTCACGCACTATTCGAAATCGGCTTGTGGAATCTGAACCCTTGTTTTGCAACTCGAATACGCTGCAACCGGGATGCGCAGTGTGTAACGGTGGGCAAGCTACTGCCAAGCCGATCTGTTTCGTGGTCTCTGAGTTTCCTGCCGAGTTTTACGCATTTCGAGGTGGCCGGCGGGTCAGCGCATGACAAAAGGATCAGGAATAGGGTCGTCGCTGGTGCGCAGCCAAACGGACTTGATTTTGGTGTAGTCCAATGCAGCCTGCAGCCCGCCCTCGCGCCCATGCCCCGACAATCCATGCCCCCCAAACGGAGCGATCGGACTGACTGCGCGGTAGGTGTTGACCCAGACAATGCCGGCTCGGATTGATCGAACCATCCGATGGGCCCGCGTGAGGTTTTGCGTGAACACGCCCGAGGCCAGGCCAAACCGGGTATCGTTTGCGATCGCGATGGCCTCATCCTCTGTTTCGAAGGAAACGACCGACAGGACGGGGCCGAAGAATTCGTGCGTCAAGCAATCAGCATCGCGCGCCCGACTGCAATCCAGAATGGTCGGTGGAAAGTAGAATCCCGCGCGATCAAGCGGCTGGCCGCCAGTAATCAATTGCGCGCCTTGGGCCTGCGACCGGGTGACAAGTTCGGCGGCCCATTTCTGCTGCCGCTGCGTGCACAGGGGCCCGACTTCGGTCGCCATATCATCCGGTGCGCCGATCACGACCGCTTCGGCCTTTTGCCGCAGACGGTCCAGGACCGCGTCCTTGATCGATGCCTGAACCACAAGCCGCGACCCGGCAACGCAGCTTTGACCCGACGCCGCGAAAATTCCGGAAACCTGAGCGTTGACCGCACTGTCCAGATCCGCATCCTCGAACACGATAAAGGGCGACTTTCCACCCAGCTCCAAAGAGGTAGACGCCAGATTCTCGGCCGAGTTTCGCACGATATGCCGAGCCGTTTCCGGCCCACCGGTAAAGGCGACATGGGCAATTCTGTCGTGCCGGGTCAAGGCAGCGCCGACATCGGGCCCACCCGTCAGAACATTCAGAACGCCTTCGGGAAACCCGGCCTTGTGAAAGATCCGCGCGAACTCCAGCATTGGGGCAGGGGCCACTTCCGAGGCCTTCAGCACCACTGTGCAACCGGCCGCTAGGGCCGGGCCGATCTTGACCGCCGACAGGAACAATTGTGAGTTCCAGGGCACGATCGCCGCGACAACCCCCACGGGTTCTCGCCGCAGCCAAACTTCCATATCTGGCTTGTCGATGGGCAAATGGGCGCCTTCGATCTTGTCCGCGAGGCCCGCGTAGTAACGATAGTAATCCGCGACATAGGCAATCTGCGCCGAGGTTTCGCGGATGATTTTTCCAGTGTCGCGGGTTTCCAGCTCGGCCAGTCTCGGTGCGTTTTCAGCAATCAGATCTGCCAACCGGTATAGCAGCTTGCCCCGCGCAGTTGCGGTCAGTGACGCCCATTCCGGGGATCTGAAAGCCTGGTCCGCTGCCATCACGGCCTGGTCCACATCAGCTGGGCTGGCGGCGGGCATCTGCGCCCAAGCCTCACCTGTGGATGGGTCGACACTTTCGAACCAGGTGTCGCCATCGCGGAAAGTGCCGCCGATATAGTTCTGAAACCGTTGCATCCCGAATTCCCCTATTGAAAGGCCGGCATCACATCCTTGATGAAACGCTCCAACGAGGCCTTTTTGCGTTCAAACGGCATGCTGGAGTCGATCCAGAATGAATACTCGTCATACCCCAGTTCCTCGCTTCTCCGAAGCCGGTCGATCACGGTATCGGCTGTTCCGATGACAAGGTCGCGCTCCATGTTCTGGGGCGAATAGAACGGATGCTCGGCGATATCGGCATCACTCAGCGGGGCAATCAGCCCCTGGGTAACGTCACGCTTGTTCATGAACCATGCGCCGAAATAGCAGTAGAACCGGTTCAACTCGATGGCGGCCTGTTTTACGTCGTTCTGATCTTCGGCCACGTAAGTGTGGCGCAGCAACATGATCTTGGGGCGCGGCATGTCAGGAAACTTTGCGCAGGCGGCATTGAACTTGGCCATAAGGTCGATGACCTCGTCGTCGCCGTTCCACAATGGCGTGACCTGTACGTTGCACCCTGAGCTTACGGCGAATTCGTGGCTGTTGGGGTCGCGTGCGGCCACCCAGATGGGCGGCCCACCAGGTTGCAGGGGCAGGGGCGACGAGGTGGTCTTGGGAAATTGGTGGAATTCGCCGTCATGGGCGTAATCTCCCTGCCAGAGCTGTTTCACGGCAGGGATGAGTTCGCGCATGCGCTGCCCGGCTTCCCACGCATCCATGCCAGGCATCATGCGTTCGTATTCGTAACTGTAGGCACCGCGGGCAATGCCCAGATCCAGCCGTCCGTCGGCTATGATGTCCGTCATCGCGGCCTCACCGGCCAAACGGATCGGATGCCAGAACGGCGCGATCACGGTGCCGGTGCCCAGCCGGACATTCCGGGTGTGTCGAGCCACGTCAATCAGGCTGAGAAACGGGTTGGGTGCGATAGTAAAATTCATCCCGTGGTGTTCGCCCGTCCAGACGGCATGCATCCCGCCGTCGTCGGCGATTTTGCACAGTTGGATGAACTCGTCATACAACTGCTTCTGGTCCTGCTCTGGCGAAATCCGCTCCATATGCGCAAACAGCGAGAACTTCATGTCAACTCCCCCGAACCAACGGTTTGACCCGTCCGCTGGTTTCATCTCCGTAGTATATGCCGAAATTGCCCATGCGGCTTTCCCGGGCGAAACGTTCCAGCATCGTACAGATCGCCGGGTCCGCGACATCCATCAGCGTCGACTCGACGATCTGCGAAAAAGCCCCGTTGGCTGGAGTGCCGTCCTCGGCTTGGCAAAGGAACGAGATATGCTGTCGTCGCGACTTGTCCTGGTAGACCGAATAGATAAAGCCCGGTTCTGCCTTGATCCCACATTCCGCGATCAACTGGGCCATTGCAGTATCGGCGCCGTTCTCCATGTCCTCGGTTGCCGGAATGGTCAGCCCGCCGTTGCCATCGTCCAGCAGAAGGATCTGGCCGTCCCGCTCGATCAACGCGGAAACCACGACGCCCGCGCGACGGTTGAGCGCCAGGGCTTCGGCGGCAGGCGTCACATAGGCGCCGCGGGCATAACCCAGGCCAGGTGCGATCGAGTGGTCGAAGGCCTCGACCCGACCGATCAGGATCAGGTGGTCGCCGGCTTCGACCGTCTTGAAAACCGAGCAGTCAAACCAGGCTGAAACCCCGTCAAGGATTGGTGCGCCGTTGGGTCCTGGCTTCCAATCGACACCGGCAAACCGGTCCTGCGAAGGGCGTGCGAAGGTGTTCGAAACGCTGATCTGATCCTCCGACAGAATGTTGACGGCGAAACCGGCGGCTTCAGAGAATGTGTTGAAATTGCTGGAAGTATTGGCAAGACAGACCGAGATCAGCGGAGGGTCCAGCGAAACCGAGGAAAAAGAATTGGCGGTAAAGCCGATCGGTCGGCCGGATTCGTCATGGGTCGTGACCACCGTGACACCGGTGAGAAAGGTTCCGAACGCGCTGCGCAGGGCGCGAGGGTCGAAATCGGTCATGCGGGCGTCCTTTCGTGCGTTGGGGTATTCAGCCATTGAACAAGGGCCGCGTTGACAGTCTTTGGGTCAGTAAGATTCACCATGTGCCGATGACCCTCGACGACAACCGCCTGCCCCTTGGCGGCCGCGGCGATGGCGCGGGTCATGTCGGGTGTGGAATTCGGATCCTCAGCACCCGTCAACGCCAGCAAAGGGCAAGAGATCTGAGGGTAGCGATCAGCGTAGACCATGTCGCCCCGGGCAAAGGCATCGTAGGCCGCCGAATAGCCGTTTATGTCGACCGCGGCCAACCATGCGGCGACCCTGTCCCGAGCGGTGCGGTCGGCCGGACTGTTTGCGAACCAGCGTTGCAGCGGGGTTTCCAGATCAAACGTTCCGGCGCTGATCAAGCCGGCGCGCGCCAGCACAGAGTCCCGGGCCTGATCGTCCCGCCGAAACACTCCGTTCAACAGGGCAACGCGTCGAACCCGATCGGGATGTTCGACCGCAAACCCGCCGGCAATCAGTGCGCCCATCGAATGACCGGCAAGGTTCACGCGATCCAGGTTCAAAGCGTCCAGCGCCACCCGCAGCCACTCCACAAATGCTGGTAGCTGCGCCCCCACAGCGATCGGATCGGATTGGCCATGCCCTGGCAGATCCAGTGCGTAGACCGCGTGCAAGTCGGACAAGGCGTCGATCTGCGGCGCCCAGGCCTCCGACTGCATACCGACCCCGTGCAACAGGACCAGAGGTTCGCCATCGGGGGGGCCGGCGAAGCGCAAGCCAAGACGCCCGAATGGTTCAGACAGCTGCCGGATTGTCGACGTCATGTCCCAAATCCTTCAGATCCTGATACCGATCTCCGATGCGATGATGCGGGCGCCCTCCGATCGAGGCGCCCAAAGCGATCATGATCTCATCCGGGGCCGGAGCGTCGGCGACCTGCAGGTGGATGGTCAGATAGTGGCTGCGCCGCCCACCATCATTCTTGTCCATCAGGGGAATTTGCATGGCCGCATTCGCCGGTCCGCGCGTGTTGGTGAAGGCAAGGTAGGATTTTGCACCAACCGCCTCGCGATAGGCATTTCCGAACCTCAGGGTATGGATCAGGGCCGACCCGTGCTCGACCTCGCCATTCACTCCGACAACGGCGGCTTTGCCATAGGCTTCAACCCGGTCACCGCCGCCGGCCGCCTCGAGAATCATCTCGGTCAGCATGTGGCCCAGCCCCGGAGCACAATCGTGTATCTCCGGACGAAGATCTTCGACAAAGCCGCGGCCGGCCCAGGGGTTGGTGATGACGGCAACCGCCGCGATCAAGGTCAAAGGGCGCTCGGCGGCTTTGCCACCTTCGATCAGCGTGTTTTCGACATGCAGCAGTGTTTTACGGATGGTGGCGGGCATCGCAAAGGTCCTGTGATTCCGTTTCCGGCATGATGGTATACCATAAGACAGGATGTCAATCATACCTTGCTGAGGCAACGCGCGACCGATAGATTCCCGTCCATGACATCGCCAAGACTGACCAAGATCGATCATCCCCCGGCTACCCTGCGCGACATGGTGCAGGAGCGCATGCGCGAGGCCATCATCGAAGGTGTTTTCCAGCCCGGCGAACGGCTGGTAGAACGTCCGCTATGTGATCAGCTTGGTGTCAGCAGGACAGTCATCCGGGAAACGATCCGCTATCTCGAGGCCGAGGGGCTGGTCGAAATTCTGCCCGGGCGCGGGCCGATCGTGGCTTCGATCACACGGGACGAGGCACGGCAGATCTACGATATCCGCCGCATGCTGGAAACCGCGGCCGCCGAGAACTGCACGCGCAATATCACATCAGACAGGGCCAGCAGCCTGCATGGGGCGCTGGTGCGGCTCAAGCAAGGTTTCGTGGACAAGACACCGGGCTCGATCTTCCGCGCCACTTCCAATTTCTACTCAGAGATTTTTGAGGGGGCAGGGCATCATGTGGCCTGGGATGTAGTCCAGCGCCTGAATGGTCGGATCAGCCGGTTGCGGATGATGACCTTGGCGGCAACAGAACGCGACCGCCCCGGGATCGAACATATGGAGGCCATCTGTTCTGCGATTCAGTCCGGCGACCCCTCCGCCGCGCGCCGAGCCGTCGAACGGCATCTGGACGATGCGGCGTCGGTTGCCGAGACCCTGTTCGATGCAGAAGAGGGCTTGGGCAAAGCCGCACACTGCTAGATCCTGCATCGGTCAGGTTTGGTCGCCCAGATACGTCGTCAGGGCCTGGCGCGCTCCCTGATCCCAGATCACCCTGAGCCACCGGTCAAACGCGTCGCGAAACGCGCCGGATTGTGACAGGTCCTGATAGTACTGGGTCTGCTCAAGCCAGGTGGTCGGGTCGTCGCGGGCCGCGTTGGCCGAGGTGACCAGATCGGACCAGTTGGGATCGTTGGGTTCGATAATACTTCCATCCTCGCGAGTGCCGGCACACATGCGGGCCCACAGCGCCTCGACCAGGGCCAGCCCATTGATCGGCGCGCTGGCGGCCAATGCATCATAGACGGTGGGAAGCACAAATCCCACATGCCGGGATGATCCGTCAAAAGCAACGCGCCGCGTGGTGTCGACGATGGATGGATTGCGGAACCGCTCCTCGATCAAGGTTATGTAGTCCGCAACCGACTGATTGGGCACCGGACGCACGAAAGGCGCGATTTCTTCGACCAAAACCTTTCGGAAGAATGCAGAAACCAGCGGATCGGCCATGCAGTCTGCGATCGTATTCAGGCCCAGGATCTCGCCGACATTGGCCAGAACCTGGTGGCCCGCGTTCAGAATGCGCAGCTTCATGACCTCATAGTCATGAACGCGGTCGGTAAATGTGGCGCCGACCTTGTCCCAATCCGGGCGACCGGCGCAAAAGGCATCCTCGATCACCCATTGGCGGAAGCTTTCATGGGTGACGGGGGCGGCGTCGTCGATCCCCAGCGCGCGCACCAGCTCCAGTTCGGTCGGGCCGGTGGCGGGCACGATGCAATCGACCATCGAGTTGGGAAAGGTGCATTGCGTGGCGATCCAGTCGGCCAGATCCGGGTCCGACAGTCGCGCCAGCCCAACCACCGCCTGACGCAGAACCTGCCCGTTGCCGATCAGGTTGTCGCAGCTCAGCCCGGTCAGCGGACCCATGCCCGCATCGCGCCGCCGTCGCAGGCCCGCGACGATGGCACCGAAGGCGGTGCGCGGACGGTCGGGATTGGCGGCATCGTGGCGGATGTCAGGGTGGTCGGTGTCCAGCCCCTTGGTCACAGGGTGCACGAGATAGCCGCCCTCGGTCACGGTCAGCGACACGATGCGGATCGCCGGATCGGCCAGTTGCGCGATCAGCGGGCCGTTGTCCTCTTGCGGGGGCAGGTAGTCGATCATCGCGCCGGTCACCTCGGCACGGCGCTGGCCCTCGGTCAGCTCGACCAGCGTGGTCAGACAGTCCTGCGCCAGCAGTTTGCGCCGCATCTCGGCGTCATAGGCGCGCACGCCGGCGCCGATGATGGCCCAATCCTGCGCCGCGCCCTGTTGCATCAGCCGGTGCAGGTACCAAGCCTGATGCGCGCGATGAAAATTGCCCACCCCGATATGCACGATCCCCGGCGTCAGTGCCGCGCGATCGTATTCGGGCCGCAGCACGCCCTTGGGCAACGCGTCCAAATTGGCCTGACACAACCGGACCGGTCGGGTATCCGCGGGGCGCTCCACCATCAGCTCATCCAATTTCCACCATCCACGTTGTATGTCTGGGCCACGATGTAGTCGGCCTCGGACGAGGCCAGAAAGACCGCCATTCCGGTCAGGTCCTCGGCCCGGCCCATCCGGCCGAAGGGCACCGCTTCGCCCACTTCCTTCTTTTTCTGACCCGGCGCCTTGCCCTCGTATTTGGCAAAGAAGGCATCGACGCCGTCCCAGTGCTCGCCATCCACCACGCCGGGGGCGATGGCATTCACGTTGATCCCGTGTTTGATTAGGTTCAGCCCCGCCGATTGGGTCAGGCTGATCACCGCCGCCTTGCTGGCGCAATAGACCGCCACGAGTGGCTCGCCCCGGCGGCCGGCCTGGCTGGCCATGTTGATGATCTTGCCGCCGGTGCCCTGCTCGATCATGTGGCGCGCGACCGCCTGTATCGTGAACAGGGTGCCGGCAACGTTGATGTCGAACACGCGCTGGTAATCCGCGCGGGTGATTTCCACGATCGGGGCGGCGGTGAAGATCGCGGCGTTGTTGATCAGGATGTCGACCCCGCCCATCCGCGCCGCGGCGTCGGCCACGCCCGCCTCGATGCTGTCCTGCTGCGAAACATCCATTTCGACCGCAATCGCCTGCGGCCCGATCGCGCGCGCGGCTTTGCGCGCCTGCTGCACGTCGATGTCGGCCAGCGCCACCTGCGCGCCCTCGGCGGCATAGGCCTGGGCAAAGGCCAGCCCGATGCCCCGCGCCGCCCCGGTGATCAGGGCCCGTTTTCCAACCAGCCGGTTCATGCGATCCGCAGCCCTGCCGCGTCGAACCGGTGGATCTTGTCCTCCTCCGGCGTCAGATGGATCGTGTCTCCGTGGCGCAGGCCGACCTCGCCGCCGGCGCGCACGGTCATCGGCTCGGCGAAGCCGTCCACATGGACGTGAAAGAACGTGTCCGAGCCCAGATGTTCGGACACCCCGACCGTGCCCTTCCACAGGCCCTCGTTGGGCGAGGCGGCAATGTGCTCGGGGCGGACGCCGATCGTGTGGGCGCCGTGCTTTTCGGCCTCGGTGCCTTCGATGAAATTCATCTTGGGCGAGCCGATGAAGCCGGCCACGAACTTGTTGCGCGGCGCGCGGTACAGTTCGAGCGGCGAGCCCACCTGTTCGATCACGCCTGCCTGAAGGACCACGATCTTGTCGGCCATGGTCATGGCCTCGACCTGGTCATGGGTGACGTAGATCATCGTGGTTTCCAGCCGGTTGTGCAGCTCGGATATCTCCAGCCGCATGCCTACGCGCAGCGCCGCGTCCAGGTTCGACAGCGGCTCGTCGAACAGGAAGGCCGCCGGTTCGCGCACGATGGCGCGGCCGATGGCGACCCGCTGGCGCTGGCCGCCCGACAGCTGGCCGGGGCGGCGGTCCAGATAGTCGGTCAGGTTCAGAACCTCGGCCGCCTGTTCCACACGGCGGTCCTGCTCGGCCTTGTCCAGCCCGGCCATCCGCAGCGGAAACGCGATGTTCTTGCGCACAGTCATGTGCGGATAAAGTGCGTAGGACTGGAACACCATGGCCAGGCCCCGCTTGGCCGGCGGCACCGCGGTGGCGTCCTGATCGTCGATCAGGATTCGGCCGCCACTGACGTCCTCAAGCCCTGCGATCAGGCGCAGAAGGGTGGATTTCCCGCAGCCCGAGGGGCCCACGAACACCACGAATTCGCCGTCGTTGATTTCCAGATCCAGCGGCGGAATGACTTCCACGTCGCCAAAGCTCTTGCTGACTTTCTCAAGTACGATGCGTCCCATGTGTCTTTCCTTACTTCACGGCGCCGAAGGTCAGGCCGCGGACCAGTTGTTTCTGACTGAACCACCCAAGGATCAGGATCGGGGCGATGGCCATGGTCGATGCCGCGCTGAGCTTGGCGAAGAACAGGCCCTCGGGGCTGGAATAGCTGGCGATGAACGCGGTCAGCGGGGCCGCGTCGACGGCGGTCAGGTTCAGGGTCCAGAACGCCTCGTTCCAGGCCAGGATGAAATTCAGCAGCACGGTCGAGGCGATGCCCGGCACCGCCATCGGCGTCAGGATGTAAAGGATTTCCTCTTTCAGCGTGGCGCCGTCCATGCGCGCGGCTTCCAGGATGTCGCCGGGGATTTCACGGAAATAGGTGTACAGCATCCAGACGATGATCGGCAGGTTGATCAGCATCAGCACCACCACCAAGCCGGCGCGGCTGTCCAACAGGCCCAGTTGGATGAACAACAGGTAGATCGGGTACAGAACCCCCACCGCCGGCAGCATCTTGGTGGACAGCATCCACAACAGGATATCCTTGGTGCGCGCCGAGGGCACGAAGGCCATGGCCCAGGCGGCGGGCACCGCGACGATCACGCCCAGCAGGGTGGACCCGCCCGCGATGATGATCGAGTTCCACAGATACCGCATGTAGTTCGACCGTTCCTGAACCACCGCATAGTTCTCCAGTGTCCAGTCGAAGTTCAGAAAGATCGGCGGGCTGGCGATGGCCTGGGCCTCGGTCTTGAAGCTGGTCAGGATCGTCCAGAGGATCGGGAAGAAGATCAGCAGGCCGACAGCCCAGGCAAAGGCGGTGTTGATCAGCTTGCGTGGTGTGGTGACGGTGCGGGCCATGTTTTCGTCCTCCTCACGCGTCCAGGTTTTTGCCGACGATGCGCATCAGGAAAATGGCGACGATGTTGGCAAGGATGATGGCATAGACCCCGCCGGCCGAGCCCAGCCCGACATTCTGGCTTTCCAGCACGCGCTGGTAGATCAGATAGGTCAGGGTGCGGGTGCCGAAGGCGCCGCCCGTGGTCACGAAGATCTCGGCGAAGATCGACAGCAGGAAGATCGTCTGGATCAGGATGACGATCGTGATCGCGCGGCTCAGATGCGGCAGGATGATGAAAAAGAAGCGTTTCAGCGGTGGCGCACCATCCATTTCGGCGGCCTCCAGCTGTTCGCTGTCCAGCGACTGGATCGCGGTCAGCAAGATCAGGGTGGCAAAGGGCAGCCATTGCCAGGACACGATCATCACGATCGACGGCATCGACGCCTCGGACAGCCACGAGATCGGCTCGGCGCCGAAGAACCGCCACAGATGGGCAAACAGGCCGTTGACCGGGTCCATGAACATGTTCTTCCAGACCAGCGCCGAAACGGTGGGCATCACGAAGAACGGGGCGATCACCAGAATGCGCACGACGCCCTGGCCCCACATCGGCTGATCCAGCAGCAGCGCCAGCAGGATGCCCAGCACCACGGTGATGGCCAGCACACCGCCCACGATCACCAGCGTCGCCTGAACGGCGGGCCAGAAGGAACTCGAGGTCACGAACCGGACGTAGTTGTCGAACCCGACCCAACCCAGGTCACCGCCGCGCAGCGGCAGGTATTTCTTGAAGGAAAAATACAGCGTCATCGTCAGCGGAACCAGCATCCAGCCCAGCAGCAGGACCACGGCGGGCGCCATCATCAGGCGTGCGACGGATCGGGAGTGTTGAGTTGCCATGACGCAAGACCTCTCTGTTCAGGCGACTTGTTGCCTGCGAGACTAACACGGGTTGTGGAAGGGGGAGAGCGGGGGACAGAAACCTGCCCACCCGCCGGGAGGAGGCCTCAGTACCCTGCGGCTTCCATTTCTTCGGCCGTGAAGGCCTGTGCCTTGGCCAGAGCTTCGTCAACCGACTGCTGTCCGGCATAGACCGCCGAGAATTCCTGGCTCACCTGGGTGGCGATGCCCGCGAATTCGGGGATGGCGACGAACTGGATCCCGGTATACGGCGTCGCCTTGACGCAGCAGTTTTCCGGATCGGCCGCAAGGATCGACTTCAGCGTCATCTGCGCGAAGGGGATGTCCTTGTAATCGGGATTCTCGTACAGCGAGGTGCGCGCACCCGGCGGAACGTTGGCCCAGCCCTCGTTCTCGGCGACCAGTTCGATGTATTCCTTCGAGGTGGCCCATTCGATGAACTGCTTGGCGGCGTCCTCTTTCTGGGTGCCGGCCGGAATGGCCAGGGCCCAGGCCCACAGCCAGTTGGCGCGCTTGTCAACGCCTTCCGAGTTCGGCGCCAGAGCAAATCCAACCTGATCGGCGACAGTCGAGTCGTCGGGGTTGGTCACGAAAGATGCGGCAACGGTGGCGTCGATCCACATGCCGCATTTGCCCTGCTGGAACAGCGACAGGTTCTCGTTGAAGCCGTTGGTGGCATACCCGGCGGGGCCGGATTCGTTCATCATGTCGACGAAGAAGGTCAGCGCCTCTTTCCACTCGGGCTGATCGAACTGGGGTTTCCAGTCTTCGTCGAACCAGCGCGCGCCGAACGAGTTGGCGGTCACGGTGATGAAGGCGCCGCCCTCACCCCAACCGGCCTTGCCGCGCAGGCAGATGCCGTTAATGTCGTTGTCGCGGTCCGTCATCGCAGCCGCCGCTTCGCGGATGAACTGCCAGGTCGGCGCCTCGGGCATCTCCAGACCGGCCTTCTCCATAAGGTCGGTGCGGTACATGATCATCGAGCTTTCGCCATAGAACGGCGCCGCATACAGCGTGCCGTCGTGGCTGAGGCCGCCGCGCATCGCGGGCAGGATGTCGTCCACGTCATATTCCGCGGACATACCGTCCAGCGGCACAAGCCAGCCGTTCGCGCCCCAGATCGGCGTTTCGTACATGCCGATGGTCATGATGTCGAACTGGCCGCCCTTGGTCGAGATGTCGGTGGTCACACGCTGGCGCAATACGTTCTCTTCCAGAGTGACCCATTCCACCTCGTGGCCGGTCGCTTCGGTGAACTTGTCGGTGTATTTCTGCATCCGGATCATGTCGCCGTTGTTTACGGTGGCGATCGTGATCGTCTCTGCAGTTGCGGCGCCGGCGGTCAAAGCCGCTGCGCTTGCCGCCCATAGAACGGATTTCAGGTACATTCTTTCCTCCCTGGTGTCGAATTACCTGGAGGAAAGCATCACGAATTATTTGGCGCGCGTCAACTAAAATTTTACGCGCGTAAAAAAGGTGTCGAAAATCAGGCCGAACTCCGCAGTATCAGACGTGCGGGAAACAGGGTTTCGGTGCGGGCGCTCAGCCGCCCACCGGATTCGACCAGTTGCGTCAGCGTCTCGACGGAGCGATTCGATACTGCGGTGTAGTCATGCGCCGCGGTGGTCAGCGACGGGCAGGTGAACTTGGAAAACGGATGGTCGTCATGCGAGGCGACGCGCAGGTCGCAATCCTCGCCCAACCCGACCCGCAGGCCCTTTTCATAGCAGGCCGACAGGAACCCGATGGCCAGCCGGTCATTGCTGCACAGGATGGTGCGAGAGGGCAGGCTGGGCTGTTCCAACAGCTTGAACGCGCCCTGACGGCCGATTTCCTCGAACCCCCAGCCGCGACCGTCGACCTTGATCACCTGCGGCTCAAAGCCCAGGCTCTCCATTTTTTTGATGTAGGCGATGCGGCGTTTGTTGGCGTTGGGGTTGGCGGGGTGCCGCATCTCGAAGAACGCGGGCGGTTCGCCGCTGCGGCACAGGTAATCGACGGTCTGTTCGATGAAGCTCGCGTTGTCGGAACCGACAAAGGCCGCGCCCATGCCTTCCAGGTTGCTGTCGAACAGGATGGTGGGGATGTCCTTGCAGAATTTCTCGATGAACGACCGGTCGGAATCGCGCCCCAGCGGTGCCAGCAGCACGCCCGCCGGCTTCAGCGCGCGCAGGCTGTCGAGGATCTCGGCCTCCTGCGCGGGGTCGCCATAGGCGCTGTAGAGCGTCGGACGGAACCCGGCCTCGATGCATTTTTCTTCGATGTTGCGGGCGATCTCGGCAAAGAACGGGTCGGCCAGATAGGGCACCACGATGCCGACATTCTTGGTCAGCTTGCGGTTCTGGTTCATGGCAAAGATGTTGGGGCGATAGTCGAACCGCTCCAGCGCCTGCTCGATCCGTTCGCGGGTCGACCGTCGGACGCTGTCGGGATCGTTGAAATATTTCGATACCGTCGGGCGCGAGATCCCGCTGACCGCCGCAAACTCCTCCATGTTCCGGATTTTTCTGGGTGCCATGCCTTGCCTCTGGCGCGGGGCCAGGCCCGCGCCGCTCTGAATTTGTCGCTGTTTTACCTTTTCTTATCGCGCGACAAATTTCAACGGCAGAGTTCCGGGACGGTCATTCCGGTCAGATCAGCATCTCGAGCCGGGCCTCGGGGAAGCGTTGCAGAACCGGCGCGATCCGGTCGGTGGGCAGCAGGCACAGCGCGGTCGAAAGCCCGTCGGCCAGCGCCGCGTCAGGGGCCGAGACCGAAACCGCCCGATGCCGGACCGGCTGACCCTGCGGGCCCAGAATGTGGCCATGACGCCCGGCCAGCTGTGTCGCATCAGGGGCCGAGGTCGCCACCGCCCGGTCGCGCAGTTCGATGCGCCGGGTCACGCCCTCGGGGCCGGCCAGGCCGACGCGCCAGTCCGACCCGTCGGCGCGGGTGCCGATGGCGGCTATCTCGCCCATGTCGACCAGCACATCGGTCAGCCCCTGCGCCCGCAGCAGCGCCGCGATCCGGTCGGTCACGGCGCCCTGCGCGATGCCATTTAGCGTCAGCGCCGAACGGCCCGGATGGGGCAGGCGGATGCCGTCGGCCGAGACCGAAACCCCCTGCCAGCCGACCAGCGCCCGGGCCTGCGCCGCTTCGGCATCCGTCGCGCCGGTCGCCAGCGACATCCACAGCGGTTGAACGGTCGGGTCGAACGCACCGCCGGTCGCGTCGTGCAGGGCGGCGCTTTGGGCCAACACCTGCAGCAGCTCCGGCGCCGGGGCGGGCAGGGTGCCGTCCCGGTTCAGGCGGCTCAGCTGCGAGTCCGGCCGGTACAGGCTGAAGATATTCTCCAGACGGTCCAGTTCGGCCTCGAGCGCGGCGATGATCGGTTCGGCCTGCGCGTCACTCAGCCCGACCAGCTGCAGGCTGGCGGGTGCCCCCAGCGCGGTGCCGCGCCAGCGGGCCACCGGTGCGGCGCGCGCCACGGTCGGCAAGGCGGCGCAGGCGGCCGAGATGGTCAGGAAACGGCGGCGGGAAAGGGAGGTCATGCTGGTGTCTCCAATACCTGGTTCAGATCGACGGGGCCAAGCGCCGCATCGTCGGGAATGTCGGTCAGGGGCAGGGCGGTGCCGCCATAGGTTTCGATGAACCGCGCGGCGGCGTCCGGCGTGGCAAAGGGCACGATCTCGGGCGCGCCCATGCCGCCTGCCACGCCGGCGCCCACCACGAAGGTGGCCTGATCGGCGGCGACCCAGTTCGAGATTCCGGGCTCGTGCCAGCTGGGGGCCGCGCCCATGTCGCTGACATAGACCGCGGTGATTTCGGCATCGCGCTCGGGACTTTTGAGATAGGCCACCATGTCGCGCACCTGGGCAAAGAACAGCGGCGCGGGATAGCCCTCCAGATGGATCTGCCCCTTGGGCCCGCCGTGTTCGGCCACGTTCATCTGGCAGAAATAGCTGAGCGCGGTTTCGGTCAGATCGACCGGATCCGGCAGGGCGGCTGCCTGCTTTTCCTTGCAGGCCGCCAGCGCGATAAAGGCAATCAGGGCAAGGCGTGTCATGGCTCGACCCTCCGGAACGCCAGCCGGGCCAGGGCAAAGCCCAGCACCGGCCAGATCAGCAGCGAGGCGGGCGCCGCCCAGACGGGCAGGGCCTGCGCCGCGCCGGTCATGCCGGACGCCATGGCCACGCCCTCGGTGGCGGCGATGTTCCACAGACGGAAAGCGTCGGCCGGGTTGGCCACCATCACCCAGGGAAAGACGGATTGGGTGAAGACGCCGCCCTTGTCCATGACGACGGCTCCCAACAGCCCAAGATCATAGAGGACGACGAAGACCAGCCAGAGCCCGGCCGACAGACCTGCCGCCGCCGTTGCGCCCCTCGCCAGGGCGGACAGCAGGTATCCCAGCGCCAGAAACACGGCGCCCAGCAGGATCGAGGTGACGATCAGCCGGCCAAGCGCGAACAGGCTGTCCGCGCCCGCGCCGCCGAACCACGCGGCGACCGCCCCGGCGGTGCCGAAACCGACCGTCATGGCAAAGGCCAGCGCCGCCAGGTGGGCGGTGAATTTGCCCAGCAGAATTTCCCCTCGCCCCGCCGGATAGGACAGCAGCAGCGACAGGCTGCCCCGGTCCACGTCACCGGCGATTGCGTCAAAGGAAATCATCAGCGCCAAGAGCGGCGCCAGATATACCGACAGCGTGGTCATCGAGGCGACCGACACCGTCAGCATGTCGACCCCCAGCGTGCCGGTGGGCGCGCTGCCGGCAAAGGTCAGGGCCAGCGCGAACAGAACCATGATCAGCGTCGCCACCAGCAGCCAGCGGTTGCGGCGCAGGATCAGCATCTCGGTGCGGGTGATGGCAAGGAAACGGGTCATTGCAGCGCCTCCTGAGCATAGTGGCGATAGAGGTCTTCCAGCTTGGGCGGGGTCATTTCTACGTCGGCCACGGCATCTCCCATGGCGGCGATGCGGCGCAGGGCCTGCATCTTGTCGGCGGGCGAACACAGCAATTCGACCGAGGCGCCGTTGACCCGGTTGCCGCCCAGTTCGGCGGCCAGCGCGTCGGCATTGGCGCGGGCGCGCAGCTTCAGCCGGATCGGCAACCCGGCCAGCGCCGACAGGTTGGCCAGCGTGTCATCGGCCACCATCCGACCCTTGCGCATGATGGCGATGCGGTCGGTGCGGGCCTCGACCTCGGTCAGGGCATGGCTGGCGATCAGCACCGCGGTGCCCTGCGCGGCCAGCTCGTCGATGATGGCGTACAGGTCCTGGCGCGAGATCGGGTCCAACCCCGAGGTAGGTTCGTCCAGCAGCGCCAGTTTCGGCTGGCCCAGCAACACCTGCGCAAGGCCCAACCGCTGCCGCATCCCCTTGGAATAGGCGCCGATCCGGCGGTCCATCGCGTCGCCCAGCCCGACACGGTCCAGCAGGGCGGGCACGTCGGCGCGGGTGCCTGACAGCTTGGCGAACAGGGTCAGCTGCTCGCGCCCGGTCAGGGCCGGGTGGAACGAGACCGCCTCGGGCAGATAGGCCGTATCGCGACGCGCCTGCGCGCTGCCGGGGGCGGCGGTGCCGATGCGGATC
>NZ_JBXWSK010000037.1:0-32000 GCF_059613385.1 Ruegeria sp. BHSA162 | reverse complement strand
AATTTCAAAGGAATCCTGGCTGAGAAAGGCGCTGAATATCGCGCCGATGTCTGCCCAAAATGACATGAACCCCGTCCTCCCAGTCGGTCTTCGGTTGAACCGGCCCACGCGGGGCCGGTTCAAATCAGTTTATCAGGCTTGGCCCATCCACCAACGGCGCGGCTCGACATTTTCCGGCAGGGTGTCTGCCGGGATCTCGCGCGCGATGTCGTAGATCTCCTGATAGGTGTCGATGCCGCCGGCCCACTTGTTCAGGCGCTCGCGCCATTCTGCCCAGGGTTCCGGGTTGAAGTTCGGGGCACACATTTCCTCGGCCAGCTTGATCTGGTCGTCCGGCAGGAAGGCCGCACGCACACCGTTCTCGGCGAAGATCGTGTTGGGCAGCTGCGGATCCGAGAAGCCGACCGTGTTCAGCAGCGCGGCTTCGTTTGCACCCTGGATCAGTGCCTGCGTGAAGTAGGACGATTCCATGACCGCATCCTGCAGCTCGCCGCCCAGGCTGTCGAAGACCTTGGCCGACATCGACGTGTGTTCGGTACCGCAGAAGAACTTGAGGTTGACCGACTGGGAAACGACCGGTGCCATGTTCGCGTAGGCCACCGCCGATGCCCAGGTTTCGGCCCCATCGATCAGACCGGTCTTCAGCGCATCCAGCGTTTCTTCCCAAGCCACCGGAACCGGGTTCAGGTTCAGCAGCTGCATCGCGATCCGACCCAGCTGAGTGCCGGTCACGCGGTTCTTGGTGCCAAACAGCTCTTCCAGTTTGGTGACGGTGGGCTTGTCCGCAAAGGTCGACCCCATCTGCAGCCCGCGCAATTCGCAGTGGGTGAACAGGAACTTCAACCCGTGGCGCTTTTCGAGCGGCTCGCGCAGGATCCGCTGGCTGGCGGGGCTGTAGAAGAAATGATACTGCGCCGCGCGGCTTGGGAACATGTAGGCATAGTCCAACACGTTCAGATAGGGTGCGCCACCGGCCGAGTTCTGGGTCGAGGCCGCGTAAATGTCCACGATTCCCTGCTGGGTTTTCTCGACACAGCTCAGCTGACCGCAGATCTGGTTGTCGCCGATGAACTCAATGCGAATCTCACCGTCCGTGCGCTCTTCGAGGTCGCGGGCGAACTCGATGGCGCCGGCCCGTTCGATGAGAAGGTTGCGCGTGTTGAAACCTGCCGCGCCGAATTTCAGCGTATGCTTGGGCTCTTTCGAGAATCGTTTTTCATACGTGGATTCAGCCGCCTGCGCGAGATTGGCAAGGCTCATGGCCCCACCGAAACCCCCCGCTGCCAGCAGAGTGGAACTCATGCCATAGCGTCCGGCAACGCGGAAAAAGTCCCGCCGTGAAATGCCACTTAACTTTCGTCCGATCTCCATTGCTATCCTCCCGTTTCGCAATTATTGAGACGTTTTGTATCAAAAAATGCTAGCTTAATTCATGCATCTTGCATAGGGTTTTTTTAGCAACTTCGGGAGGAGCCGATCATGGAAGTGGACTATGTGATTGTCGGTGCCGGTTCTGCGGGATGTGTCATCGCCAATCGGCTTAGTGCTGATCCCCAAACCAAAGTTGCATTGATCGAGGCGGGCGGACCGGACACCAACCCGTGGATTCACATCCCGGTCGGGTACTTCAAGACCATGCACAACCCCTCGGTCGATTGGTGTTATCGCACCGAGCCTGACCCGGGCCTGAATGGGCGTTCCATTGATTGGCCGCGCGGAAAAGTGTTGGGCGGGTCGTCCTCGTTGAACGGGCTTCTCTATGTTCGCGGGCAGAAAGAGGACTATGACCGCTGGCGCCAGATGGGAAACGTCGGGTGGGGCTGGGACGATGTTTTGCCCCTGTTCAAACGCAGCGAAGACCAAGAGCGTGGAGAGGATGAGTATCACGGCGTAGGTGGCCCGCTGTCCGTCTCCAATATGCGCATACAGCGCCCGATCTGCGATGCCTGGGTCGCCGCGGCGCAGGCCGCAGGCTATCCGTTCAATCCCGACTACAACGGTGCCAACCAAGAGGGCGTCGGGTATTTTCAGCTTACCACGCGCAACGGCCGTCGTTGCAGTGCGGCCGTCGCCTATCTCAAGACCATCCGCAACCGGCAGAACCTGACGATCATCACGCGCGCGCTGGTGACGCGGGTTGCCATGGACGGCAAGCGCGCAACAGGCGTTGTTTACCGCGATCGGTCGGGCGAAACCAAAACGGTGAAGGCCCGGCGCGAGGTCATCCTGTCCGGGGGGGCAATCAACTCTCCGCAGATCCTGATGCTGTCAGGCATTGGTGACCCCGATCATTTGAAGGCAAACGGAGTCGAACCTGTTCACGCCTTGCCGAACGTCGGCAAGGGGCTGCAGGACCACCTGCAGGCGCGTCTGGTATTCAAATGCAACGAGCCGACCCTGAACGATGAGGTGCGGAGCCTGTTCAACCAGGCCCGCATCGCGCTGAAATACGCGTTGTTCCGGGCCGGTCCCATGACCATGGCGGCCAGTCTGGCAACTGGTTTCATGAAGACCCGTCCCGATGTTCAAACCCCGGACATCCAATTTCACGTCCAGCCCTGGTCGGCGGACAGCCCGGGTGAAGGCGTGCACCCGTTTTCGGCCTTCACGATGTCAGTCTGCCAACTCAGGCCGGAAAGCCGTGGAGAGTTGCGGTTGGATGGACCGGACCCCGCCAGCTATGTCAAAATCATCCCGAATTATCTGTCGACAGAGACCGATTGCCGAACGATCGTCGCTGGCGTCAACATCGCTCGCAATATTGCGCGCCACAATCCGTTGGCCTCAAAGATCTCCGAGGAGTTCCGACCGACGGCGGATCTGTCCTGTGATGACTATGAGGGGACGTTGGACTGGGCGCGTTCGAATTCAGTGTCGATCTATCATCCGACCGGAACCTGCGCGATGGGTACGACCGACGCGGCCGTTGTCGGACCTGATTTGAAGGTAAAAGGGATCGAGGGGTTGCGCGTTGCAGATTGCTCGATCATGCCGGAAATCGTCAGCGGAAACACCAATGCGCCCGCCATCATGATCGGTGAGAAGGCCAGCGATCTGATCGCGGGACGCGGCTGACACAGAGTCTGTCGGCCAGTTATTGGCTGGGTAAGGTCAGAGCGTCATTCGACGGGCAATCCGAATACCGCGATTGCTGCGCCAAGAATGCAGAACAGTGCAAACACCAACGCGCGGAAGGGCAGGTTGTGCTGAGACGCCGACCGGGCCGCGATGCCGGCCTGCAGCGCGTAATAGGCTGCAAAGGCGCGCGACGCATAGCTGATGATTTCAAAGACATTCGATGTCCAGGTCAGTATCAACCCGACACCGACCAGAACGGTATAGGCGGTCCGTTCAGAGGCGCGCCCGCCTGAAATCTCGGACAGCAGTCCACCGGACCCGCTGGTATCCGCGACAGCGGCGCTGAACTGGGCCGACAGGGCCGCAATAACCAGAAGAACGGGCAGTATCGGGGCGACGACCTGCATCAGGTCAATGATCGCCGTTTCGTCCAGAACCAAGCCGCCCGGTTCGACCGAATAGGTCAACAGGCCGATATAGATCAGGTAAACCGCGCTTGCGATCAACTGGGCCCACCGCATGGAGCGAATGCGCGTTTCCGCATCATAGGCGTGGCCGAGGTAACGCGAGGTTTCAAATCCCTGCACTGTTACGATCAGGCCCGCCAACAACATGAACGCGTGCGAGCCGCGCTCGGCCGGCGGGTCAAAGACAAGCGCATCGTGGCTGTATTGCTCGGCGAAATACGTGGCAAGTCCGACAAGCAGCCCGGCGATGATTGCCAGTTTCAGGCCGACTGAAATCTGCTCCAACCGTTCCAGCGCGGAAAACCCCCGGGTGCAGCCAACGAAAAGGATCAGCACAAGCACGCCCGAGGTCACAAGGCGGGCATGAAACGCGTCATCCACCTGGGTCAAGCTCACGCCAAACGAGCCGAACAGGTTCAGGTAGTAGGCGACCGAAATGAAGTAGGCAAAAGACAGGCTTGCCGACGCGACCCTTTCGGCCCGCTCGATACCGGCACCCCGGTCGGATCTGTGCGCAATGTCGCGGATGTTGTATCGAATTGCGCTTCCAAACCCCCAGGCCGCGGCGCAGAGGCCCAGCATGGCAAGCGGCGCCAGATCGCCAAAACTGACGTCCAGGATTGGACCAAGAACAAGGAACCCGCTGCCGATGATCGACGCCAGCGGGGTGATCGAGGCTCTCCACATCCGGGAATTGGCGACACGTGGCCAAACCAGAATGGCCAAGACCACCACGACCGCGGACAGGATCAACGTATTCTGCAACTCGGTCGTCAAGGGAACGGTTCGGCCTCGCTAGTGCTCGTCGGGACGCCGCTGGTGGGGGTTCAATCGCTGAGGGGCGATCATGGTATGTGTACCGGCATCCAAGGTCGCTCAGATTTACCAATCAGCGGTATCCCGTTCAACTCTGGCGCTTGGTTGTGCCGCGTTCCATCGCCTTTTCCCAAGCCAGATGGCGGGCGCGTCAAAAAAACCGGGTGGCTGTCAACGTCTTGTTGCATCGCTCGTGAAAGGTCTTCCTGCGCGCCAAAATGACGTGACGTGCTGGGGTATGAGTTGGACATTTCGCGTGTAATCCATCAGGTTCCGGGCAACACAGCTCCGGTCGCTCGGCCCTTGTATGGCCGCGTTCGGCGCGCAATATTCGCAGGTTGAACCAGATGCAGTATCACAACAAACCCTATGATCAGCTCAACATCGGGGACACGGCCGAACTGAAGCGTCTGTGCACCGAGGATGACTTTTATGCCTTCGCCGCGAATTCGGGCAATCACAACCCGCTGCACCTGGCCCATGAAGACGGGGACGGAGACGACCGGCCCGAAGCGGTAGCGCCATCGCTGTTCGTGGGCGCGCTGATCTCGGCGGTTCTGGGAAACATCCTTCCCGGGGCCGGGACGCTCTACAAATCGCAACAGTTCGACTTCGTGGGCCGTGCCATGGCCGGGGACGAGCTTTTGGCGCGTGTGGTCGTCACCGAAAAGCGTGCCAACCGCGAGGTGGTCCTGGATACCACCGTCACCCGATGCAGGGATGACGCGGTCATCGTCAGCGGCAAGGCCGTGGTAATCGCGCCGGACCGCGCGCTGTCGTTCCGCGAAATCGAGGTTCCCGGCCTGATCGTTCAGCGGCACCGTCACTTCGACGCGTTGCTGGAGAAATCCCGGCCGCTGGATCCCATCCCGACCGCCGTCGTCGCGCCGGAGGACCCGAACTCGCTGGGCGGCGCGATCCTGGCTGAGCGGGAAACGATCATTGAGCCGATACTTGTCGGTCGCCCGGACTTGATCGGGCAGGCGGCGCAGGAACTGGGCGAAAAGCTGGATGGTTTCGAAATTGTCGCCGCGGAAGAGCACAGCGAAGCCGCCCGCATCGCCGTCGACCTTGTGGTCGAAGGCCGGGCCGGGGCGCTGATGAAGGGGCATCTGCACACCGATGATCTGCTGAGGGCCGCATTGCGGAAGGATCAGGGATTGCGCGCGGGCCGGCGCTTTACCCATGTTTTCGTCATGGACGTGCCCGGGCAACCGCATCCGCTGCTGGTGACCGACGCCGCGATCAATATCGAGCCCGATCTGCAAACCAAGATCGACATTACCCAGAACGCGATTGATCTGGCGATCTCGATCGGGATGGAAACGCCCAAGGTCGGCGTTCTGTCGGCGGTCGAGACGGTGAACCCGGCCATTCGGTCCTCGATCGACGCGGCGTTGCTGTCCAAAATGGCTGAACGGGGCCAGATCATAGGAGGCTTGGTCGACGGTCCGCTGGCCATGGACAATGCGGTCAGCATGGCCGCAGCACGGATCAAGGGGATCGTCTCGCCAGTGGCCGGACAGGCCGACATACTTGTGGTTCCGAACCTGGATGCGGGCAACATGCTGGCCAAACAGCTGACATATATCGCCAACGCCGAAGCGGCAGGGGTGGTTCTGGGGGCGAAGGTGCCGATCATCCTGAACAGCCGCGCGGATGACGACAAGGCGCGTTTGGCATCCTGCGCCGTGGCTGCCCTGCACGCCGCCCGCATTGCCGGGGGGCGGTCATGAGCCATGTCATCACGCTGAACGCAGGCTCGTCGTCTCTGAAGTTCGGGCTGTTTTCGTTGCCATCCGATGACCCGGTTGCAATCTGCACCGGAATCGTGGACCGCATCAGCGCCGCTGGCGCGACCATCCGCGCCAAAACGTCGGATGGCCGCACGTTGGGCGGTGATGTGGCAGACGGGATTGCCGATCATCACGAGGCCCTGAACCATGTTCTGGACCTGATCATCCAGCAATTTCCCGCGGCCAATATTGCAGCCGTCGGCCACCGCATCGTTCATGGTGGTCCTGACCACGATCAACCGATCTTGCTGACGCCGGAAAGCCTTGCGGCGCTGGACAAACTCTCGCCCTTCGCACCATTGCATCAACCTTATAACCTCAGCGGCGTTCGTGCCTCGGTCGAGCGGTTCCCCGATGCGGTGCAGGTTGCCTGTTTCGACACCGCCTTTCATCGCAGTCACCCTTGGGTCAACGATACGTTTGCCTTGCCGACCGAGTATTATGACAAGGGCGTTCGCCGTTATGGGTTTCACGGCCTCAGCTACGAATACATCTCGGGCCATCTGGCCAAGACCGCGCCGCTGCTGCATGGCGGCCGGGTCATCGTGGCGCATCTGGGCAACGGCGCGTCGATGTGCGGTATGATCCACGGCCGCTCGGTCGGGTCCAGCATGGGGTTCTCGGCCATAGACGGTCTGCCTATGGGAACCCGATGCGGCCAGTTGGATCCCGGTGTCGTCCTCTACCTCATGGACCAGAAGGGCATGAGCGTGGATGAGATCACCGAACTTCTGTATCGCAAATCCGGTCTGCTGGGTCTGTCCGGTCTGTCCAGCGACATGCGAACTCTGGAAAAGTCCGACAGCGGCAGCGCGCGCCGGGCCATCAGCTATTTCAATTTCCGTGCGCGGCGTGAACTCGGTGCCCTTGCGGCTGTGCTGGGCGGGCTGGATGCGGTGGTGTTCACGGGTGGGATCGGCGAGAATTCTGCGCTGGTGCGCGAAAGGATTTGCGTCAATATGGGGTGGTTGGGGATTGAACTGGACCATGATGCCAATACGGACCACGCCCGGATTATCTCGACACCGCTGTCCCGGGTTCAGGTCATGGTCATCCCCACCAACGAGGAACTGGTGATCGCCCGTGCGGCTGCTCGCTTCGTCTATCCGCACATGTACGAGACGCTATTGGACAAAGCGAGCCCAGCCTCGCCGCCCCCGGCCGATGGTTCGGGGCCTGAGTGATCAGGCGCTGGACGTCAGCGAAGGATTTTCGGCGAATTTTTCGAAAAAATGGCTCTCTACGGGAAACCCCCAATTTCGGGCATAGGTGGGCTGGGCTATTGTCTGATTAACCAAGGTCAAACTTGGCCTACCACTTTCCCCGAAGAGGGGCTGGCTACCTACCCCCTCAGCCGGCCCCTCAAAAACCCCCAAAAAAGTTGAATCCCTTGACAGCCAAAGCCTTAGAGCCCGGTACCAGATAAGCCCGTGATGCGCATTGCCAGGTCAGGGAGGCGCGCAAAGTCGTCGAAGCTGGCCAAATGGGGAAGTTCCGAGACCGGCGACTTTCGATACCCTTCCGAATACAGAATAAATGGGACTTGGGCACGTTGGGCGGTTTCTGCGTCCACTTCGCTGTCGCCCACAAAGACCCGCGCGTCGTTTGTGCCCAGTGCCTCGAACGTGGCGGTCAGGTGGGCGGGGTCGGGTTTGCGGGATTTCACTGTATCTCCGCCGATCACCACGTCGAAGAACTGCGCCAGCTCCAGAACCTCAAGGATATGCTGCGCGGGCGCTTCCGGTTTGTTGGTGCAGACCCCTAGCGCGATATTTGCAGCCCGCAGTCGTCGCAGAGCGTCTTTGACACCTGGATAAGGCCTGGTGATCGCACTTGATGCCTGGCTGTAATGGTTCAGCGTGACCTGTGTCAGTTCGGAATGGCGCTCAATGCTCAGTCCGCAGTGGAGGATCACGCGCTCAACCAGTTTTGGCAGACCATTGCCGACGAATCCCCGGATCGTTTCTTCGGGCAGGGGCGCATAGCCCTGATCGGCCAGCATCCGGTTCGTTGCTGCCGCAATGTCGGCCAGGCTGTCCACCAGCGTGCCATCCAGATCAAACACGATTGCCGCCGTCATCTCCGCTCCCGTCTCTAAGTGCCGAGACCCGGCCTAACGGGCCTGCCGCAAGGGCGCAATGGTTCGGTGTGCGAATAGCAGGAAACCGGCACTTGACATACCTTAGTATTTTTATCAGATTAAGCATGGAGACACGCAGCCAACCCGGTTCCGGGCCAGCCAGATCCATGAAAGTTGAACGGAAAAGGCGCTTTGCCTGAACACAACCGGAGATGACCCGATGAACGCGCAGAACCCGAATCCGACCCAAGCCTATGCCGTTTCGATGCTGCCGGCCCACAAGGCCGAGGACCTGACGCAGGGCGGCAACCTGGCCCATATCGAACTGGGCGACCAGCTGTATACCCTGCGCATCACCCGCGCGGGTAAATTGATCCTGACAAAATGAGCGGCGCATCGACCCGGGGCGGCGCCCCGGTCGGACGGCTGGCCGATCTGACCCCGATCGAGGCTGGCGCCGTCATGTACCTGCGGATGTGGAGTGACGGGGCCGCCGGCCGTGCCGACGCCGCACATGACTTCGACATCGCGCTGGGCGCCGATCATGGGCAGCTGGCCATGCTGGCGCTGGATCGTCTGTGCAGCCTGTGCGCCCATCACGCCCGCCGCCCCTTGATCCGGCACGGGCTGGGCTGCGCCTGTCTGGGCGCGGACGAAAGCTGTTTCGCGCAGATGATCGCCGCGGCCTCGGAAGGGGCGCGCGAGGATGCGATGATGCTGGCCGCCTTGATCGTACGCCCCGATTTCGCGCCCGCGCTGGCGTCACTGTCCGAAGAGTTCGGGCTGGCCCTGCGGCGCATGACCTCCGCCGGGCCCCTGGCGACCACCGGCCATCAGACCCCCTCGGCCGTGCTGCACTGACAGCGCGGTTCAGTGCCCTGGCCGAATTCGGCCGGGGCGTTTCTCAGCAGCAGCCGCACCCGTCATGGTGATGGCTGTGGTCGCACACCGGGGCAGGGGCATAGTCGCCCACCTCGGCCAACACAGACCGCAGCGCCCACAGGATCATGTCCACATCTTCGGCCTCGATGGTCAAAGGTGGGCGGATCTTCAGGATGTTGTCCTTCGGCCCCTCGCTGCCGATCAGGATGCGGTGGTCCCGCATCCGGTTCTTGACGTACCGGCAGATCTCGGTGCCTTCCGAGCCGTCGGGGTTGATCAGTTCGACCCCAAGAAACAGGCCCATCCCCCGCACGTCGCCCACGCACGCGAACTCGGCTTCGATCGCGCGCAGACCATCCATCAGCCGTGCGCCCATCACGCGGGCATTCTCCTGCAGGCCCTCGTCATCGACGATGTCCAGCACCTCTTTGCCGATCCGGCAGGACAGGGTCGAGCCGCCGAAGGTCGAGAAGAACTCGATCCCGTTGTCGAAACTGTCGGCGATATCGCGCGTGGTGACCAGCACGCCCAGGGGGTGGCCGTTGCCGATGGGTTTGCCCAGAACCACGATATCAGGGGACGCGCCCTGATGTTCGAAGCCGAAATAGTACTCGCCCAGCCGGCCCAGGCCCGTCTGCACCTCGTCGGCGATGCAGACGCCGCCGGCGGCGCGGATCTTTTCGTAAACCGCTGGCAGATAGCCTTTTGGCGGGATGATCTGACCCCCGACCGAAGGGAAGGTCTCGGCGATGAACCCCGCGACCCCGTGCCCCTTGCGCTGCAGAGCGGCAATCGCGTCGTCGACCAGGTCGGCATATTTCTGCGCGCGGTCGGGGTCGTCACGTTTGAACTGGCCGCGATAATCGTCGGCCACCTCGACCAGTTCGACCCAATCGGCCTGGCCCACGCCGCCGGGCTTGTTGAACTTGTAGGCGGAAATGGCCACCGCCGCATTGGTGTTGCCGTGATAGCCGTGATCGGGCGTCACCATGCCCTTGGCCCCGCTATGCGCCCGCGCCAGGCGCAGGGCCAGCTCGTTGGCCTCGGTGCCCGAGTTGACGAAGAAGCACACCTGCAGGTGATCGGGCAGTTTCGACAGCAGCTTGTCGGCAAATTCCACCTGCGCGGGGTGCAGATAGCGGGTGTTGGAGTTCATCCGCTTCAACTGATCCGCCGCCACGGCCTGAATGCGCGGATGCGCGTGCCCCACATGCGGCACGTTGTTGTAGGCGTCCAGATAGGGCCGCCCCCATTCGTCGAACAGGTGATGTTTCCAGCCGCGCACCAGCATCACCGGGTCGTCATAGGTCAGGCTCAGGTTGCCGCCGAAATGCGCCCGCCGTTTGTTCAGGATTTCGGCCTTGTCGGTTGGGCGATAAAAGACCTTCTCGTCCTGCAGGTTCAGCAGGGCCGCCGGGTTCGGGCAGACCGCATGCCACAGGTCCAGCTCGTCCGGGTCGGCGACGCCCGGCCAGTCGGCCTGCATGCCCGCCGTGGTCAGGGCCAGCTGGATATGCACATGCGGCGCCCAGCCGCCGTTCTGGCCGGCATCGCCCAGCCGGGCGAATGCCGCCCCCTGCGCCACAGGGTCTCCGGGTTTCAGCCGGTCACAGACCTCGGGGTCCAGATGCCCGTACAGCGTATAGAACGCGTCACCCTCGGGGGTTTCGTGGTGCAGGATCACCACGCCGCCATAGTCCAGATGGTTCGCCCGGTTCTCGACCGCCTCGACCCGCCCGCTCAGCGGCGCCAGCAAGGGCGTCCCCGCCGGCGCGAACACATCCACCGCCAGATGCACCGTGCGCCGGTCCGACGCCTTCCACGGACCTTTGCGGAAGGCAGGCTCGGCATAGATCAGGCGCGGTTCGTTGTAATAGCCCAGCCACAACCCGTCGCCGAATTCCGCGCCCAACCGCGCCGCCTCGTCCAGCGGCATGTGAAACGGGTTCTGCGGCCAGGTCGAGTTTTCGACCGACAGCGAACCCATCTGAATCTCCGACAGATCCTGTCCCAACAGCTGCGCAAACTGACCGCGATGCTCTGCCAGGTATGCGTGAATGCGCTCGGCCCCGTCGGTGACGGGCAGACCGCAGGCGGCTCGCAGCCGTGCCGACATCAGCTCGCCATTGACCGAACGATCCTCGAGAAACCGCCAGGCCGGTGCCTGGCTGATGGTCACATACGGGTCGTCCGTGTTTTCTGCGGCCATCAGCGTGGAGTTGACGACCGACACCGCCAGCCGCATCCGCAGCAGAGGCCAGATCAGGTCCACTTCCTGCGGGTGCAGCTGGTTTGCGGCGTGATAGCCCCGCACCAGCGCGGCCAGTGCCCGTTCAGGGCGGGGGTGATCCAGCACCACATACGCCCCGGCGATCGCCAGTTCACACACCCGCGGCCCGGCGCACATGTCGCCCAAGTCGATCAGGCCCGAAACCTGCCGGCGCTCCGACAGCTCTCCTTCGACCAGGATGTTGTAGTCATTCACGTCGTTGTGGATGGCCTGCCGGGGCAGCTCGGCCAGCATGCCCGAGACGGCATCGAACTGCGCACAGATCTCGCGCAGAAGGGCCGCACGATCCAGGTCGGAAACCGCATCCAGCTTGTCAGCGATCCAGCCGGCCTGGGTCAGGTCCCATTTGAACTCCGGCCTGCGCAAGCCGGGATGCGAAAACCGCTCCAGCGCCCGATCGGTTGCTCCCAAGACCCGGCCCAGTTTCAGGATCAGGTCCTCGGATTTCGGCGCCGCCTTGGCATAGCACCGGCCCGGCAGCCGCTCCAACAGCCACGCCAGCCGCGGCCGCCCCGCGTCGTCATCGATCTGCTGCAGCAAACCGCCGTCCAGCCCGGGGATCACCTTGGGAAACGGCAGCCCGGGGGCCTCGGCCGCGATATGCTCCAACGCCTTGATCTGCAGATCCACCAATTGCGGGTCGCACCCGGCCCGCATGACCTTCAGAACGTAGTCCTGCCCATTGGTGGCCTGCACCAGGAAATTCAGGTCATATTCGCCATCCAGTCGCGACAGCCGGGCGTCCAGCCCCCAGACCCGCCGCAGCGCGGCCGCCCAAAAAGCACTGACATCATTCATTCAAACATCCGCCCCGTGCGCGCCGGGGCCCTCTTCATCTGGCCAAAAATATCCTCGGGGGGAATCGCGCCTTGGCGCGATGGGGGCAGAAAGCCCCCGGCCTTACCCCATCGCCCGCAGGCGCTTGATCAACGACGAAGTGTCCCAGCGGTCACCGCCCATCTTCTGCACATCCTTGTAGAACTGATCGACCAGCGCGGTCACCGGCAGCGATGCCCCGGTCTCGTCCGCCGTGTCCAAACAGATACCCAGGTCCTTGCGCATCCAGCCCACCGCAAAGCCGTGGTCGAAATGGTCGTCCAGCATGGTCTCGTACCGGTTCGACATCTGCCAGCTGCCGGCGGCCCCCTGGCTGATCACCTCGACCACCGCGCGCCCGTCCAGCCCGGCCTTCTCGGCGAAATGCAGCGCTTCGCTCAGGCCCTGAACCAGCCCTGCGATGGCGATCTGGTTACACATCTTGGTCATCTGGCCCGCGCCGCTGTCTCCGATGCGGCGGCAGATTTTGGCATAGACCTGCATCACCGGCTCGGCCCGGTCATAGGCGGCCTGATCGCCGCCGCACATGATCGACAGAACCCCGTTCTCGGCCCCGGCCTGACCGCCCGAGATCGGCGCATCGACAAAAGAGATCCCGCGCGCCTTGGCGGCCGCGTACAGCTCACGCGTGACCTTGGCCGAAACGGTGGTGTGGTCAACGAAAACCGAGCCTTCCGCCATGCCGCCGAACGCGCCGTCCTCGCCGGTGCAGACCATGCGCAGATCGTCGTCGTTGCCGACGCAGGCCATCACGAACTCGGCCCCCTCGGCGGCACCGCGCGGCGTGGTCGCCATCTGGCCACCATGCTGCGACACCCATTTCTCCGCCTTGGCCGCGGTGCGGTTGTAGACGGTCACGTCATGCCCGGCCGCCTGCAGATGCCCGGCCATCGGATAGCCCATGACGCCCAGGCCAAGGAATGCAACTTTCGCCATTTTCGAGATCCTCCCTGTGACCGGTCCGGGACATGAAACGCCCAATGGCCGGAATGCTTGCCAGAGACAAAGCAAAGCCGCGGCCAAAGGGCAACCCCGCACCGGGAGACAGGCCGCAAATAATGGCCGTGCGTCACGCGCCGCTGATATTGCGCTCCATTAGGCGTTGGTACAGGCGTGGGGCCAGCCGGTTCAGCCACCACGCCAGCCGCGCCACCCGGCCCACCGGGATGACGGGCCGCCCGCGATCCATCCCTTGCAGGATCACGCGGGCGGCCGCCTCGGGGGTCATCTCGTCCATGCCGTCGCTGGCAGATCCGGGGCGTGCGGTGCCATCCGGCTGCCGATCAGCCCGGCCCGGGTTGGTCGCCACGAATGATGGCGCCGCGATATGCACCCGCACGCCATGGGGGCGTTCTTCGGACCGCAGCGATTTGAAGAAACCTTCCAGCGCGTGTTTCGAGGCCGCATAGGCCGTGCGGTGATACAGCGGCGCAAATCCCGCCACCGACGAGATCGCCAGATGCGCACCTCGCGACCGGCGCAGCGCGGGCAGAAAGGCGCGGGCCATCGAGACGGCCGAAAAATAGTTGATCTCGAACACCTTGCGGTGGCTGGCGTCGTCGGACTGATCGAACCCGCAGATCTGGGTGATCCCGGCGTTGTAGATGACCAGGTCGATGCTGCCGCAATGCGCAAGCGTATCGTTCACGGCGCGCGCCAGTTGCGCCGGATCGGTCAGATCGCAGGCAATCGCCATCTGCGTAGCGGTGTCCTGCACCCCATCCACCTTCAGATCCAGCAGGACCACGCGCCATCCACGCTCTTGCAGCGCGGCCGAGAGCGCCTGACCCAGCCCGCCGGCCCCGCCCGAGATCACTGCGGTTTTCATAGGCCCACACTCCTTTTCCAAAGGTCGAACACCTCGGCGCTGGTCTTCTGCGGGACATAGCCGAACACGGTCTTCAGCGCCGTATTGTCCAGAACCGGTCGGTATTGCAGGAACCGCACCTGTTCAGGTCCATAGCGCGACAGGCCCAGAGGGCGGGCCACGGCCAGCGCCGCCTTGAGCGCCCACGCCGGCAGGCGCAGCACGGGTTTGTCCAGCGCGCGAGCCAGATCGTCGACGCCCAGCGCGCCGTCCCCGGCCACGTTGTACACCCCGGGCGGCCCATCGGTGGCTGCGCGTTTCAGGATGCGGGCCAGATCGCGGGTCCAGATGAACACGAAGGGGCTGTCGCTGCCCGCCACCGCCAGCAGGCGGGGTTTGCGGAACAGGGCGGTGATCTGGTTGTCGGTGCCGTCGCCCAGCACCGTGCCCACCCGCAGCACCACCTGCTCCAGCTGCGGCGCGGCGGTTCGGGCCTCGGCCAGCAATTCCTCGACCTGCCGCTTGTGGTCGGAATAGGGAAACTCGGGGTTGCCGCGCACCGGATCGGTTTCGCGCAGCGGCACCGGGTTGTCCGCGTGATAGCCATAGGCCGCTCCCGACGAGGTGACGACCAGCCGCCGCACGCCATGGGCCAGCGCGGCATCGACCACCTTGCGCGTGCCCCCCACATCCACCGCATGGGCCTCGGCCCGCGACATGCCGGGCGGAGGCGTGACGATCGAGGCCAGATGCACGACCACCTCGGGCTTCACCTTGGCGATCACCCGGGCCGGGTCGCCCGTGGTGACATCCATGCGTAGAAACGGAACCTCGTCCGGCAGCATGTCCGGGCGGCGCAGGTCGGTGGCAAACACCTCATGGTCGCTCAGCTCGTTCAGCAGGGCGCGGCCGACCAGCCCCGCAGCGCCGGTGATCAGAATGCGGGTCATCGGGCAGCCTCGGTCCGGGCCATCAACTGCGCCAGAGCCAGCCCCGAGATGGCATGCCAGATCCCCCAGAAGGCGGCCACCACGGCCATGCCGCCCAAGCCGTTGAAAAAGGCGAAGATCAGCACCAGTCCAAGGCCCGAATTCTGGATGCCGGTCTCGATCGTGATTGCACGCCGGTCAAAGGGGGACAGCCGGGTCAGAGTGGCCACAACCCAACCGCCCCCCAGTGCCAGTGCGTTGTGAAGGATCACAAGCCCGGCGACCGCCCCGGCGTAGCCTAGGAAGAAACTCCAGTTGGCCGCCAGGGCGAGCACGATGAAAGCCACGAAAATGGCCATGGACAGGATCTGCAGCGGCCCGCGCAGCCGCGCCGTCAGGGCGGGGCGCTTCTGGTTCAGGGTCACCCCCAGAACCAGCGGCAGGATCAGCATCAGCCCGACGATGATGGCGATTTGCACCGGGTCGATCTGGGTCTGCTGCAGAATGGCGCGGGTCGGCGGATACAGCCCGCCCCACAGCGCGATGTTGAACGGGGTCATCACGATGGCCCCGATGGTGGCGAAGGCGGTCATCGACACCGAAAGCGCCGCGTTTCCGCCCGCCCGATGGGTGATGAAATTCGAGATGTTGCCCCCCGGGCAGGCCGCGACCAGGATCAGCCCCAAGGCGATCGACGGGCGCGGCTCGGTCAGCCAGACCAGCAGGAAGGTCAGCGCCGGCAGCACCAGGAATTGCGAGGCCAGTCCCACCACCACTGGCTTGGGCGCGCGCCGCAGCCGGTCGAAGTCGCGTGGCGACAGGTCGATGGCGATCGAGAACATCACGATCGCCAGAATCGCGTTCAGCAGGGTCAGCGAGCCGGGGCTGAAATTCAGCGTGATCTCGTCGATGCCGGTCATGCGCGGGCTTTCCGGAACCGCGCGATCCAATCCGTCACCGCCTTGCGATAGGTCGCCTTGTCGACGTAATAGGCCATGCGGGGCAGGTTCAGGTACTGCATGCCTCCGGTGGCGCGCTGATAGTCTTCTTGTTTTTCCGCCTTCAGCGCCGCGGCCACGGGGCAGCCGGACTGAAGACCCTTGATATAGCGCGCCACCATTTCGGCCTGCTCGTGGCGACCTTGCCAGCCCAGCCCGGTGGCCTCGATCATGCCCAGCACGAACAGGTCGTCGCGTTCGGGATGCATGGCGTTCAGGTACAGATGCGGCGCGTCGCCCTGCCAGTTCAGCAGGTTGGGGTCGATGAACGGGTAATGCAGCTTGTACCCGGTCGCGGCCAGGATCATGTCATAGTCGCTGGCGCTGCCGTCCTTGAAGTGAACGGTGCCGCCCTCGATCCGGTCGATATCGGGGCGAATGCGCAGGTCGCCGTGGCCTGCGTGGTACAGGACCAGCGAATTCACCACCGGGTGGCTTTCGTACAGTTTGTAGTCAGGCTTGGGAAAGCCGTATTTCTGCGGGTCGCCCACGAACCAGCGCAGGATCATCCCGTCGATCCGGCGCTTTAGCCACATGGGCAGGCGGATCATCCCGCCCAGCGTGTCGGCGGGTTTGCCAAAGACGTATTTCGGCACGAAATAGTATCCCCGCCGCATCGAAAGGTCGCACTGCGCGGCGTGATGGATGGCGTCCACCGCAATGTCGCACCCGGAATTGCCCGCGCCCACGACCAGCACCCGCTTGCCGTCGAACTGGCTGGGATAGCGGTACTGCGAGGCGTGGATCAACTCGCCGTCGAACTTGCCGGGAAAATCGGGCATGTTGGGCTCCGACAGGGTACCGTTCGCGATCAGCACCCCGGCAAACTCACCGCTATGCGTTCCCTGGTCGTCCCGCCAGGTCAGCCGCCAACCATCGCCCGGCGCACGCAGCGGCGACGCGTCGATCACCTCGGCATTGAACCTGTAGTGATCGCGCAGTCCGAAATGATCGGCAAAGGCCCGAAAATAGTCGCGCATCTGCCGGTGCGAGGGGTATTCGGCCACGTCGTCGCCCATCGGGAAATCGGCAAATTCGGTCATCGACTTGGATGAGATCAGATGCGCGGATTCGTACATGGTCGACCGTGGCGCATCGATATCCCACAACCCGCCCACATCGGAATGCAGCTCGAACCCCTGGAACGGGATGCCCTGTTCCTTCAGCACCTTGGCCGCCGCCAGCCCCATCGGACCTGCGCCGATCAAGGCATATGCCTTGCGCGCTTGTGTCATGAACCCTCCCCTGCTCGTGGCGCTTAACTTGAACGATCGTCCAAAATAAGGCAAGATGAAAAACATGAGCGCGAAATACATTGAAAAACAAAGGCAAAGGGCGCCGTCGGCCCGGTCGCTGGAAACCAAGGCGCGGATTTTGGACGCGGCCGAGGCGCTGTTTGCCGAACGGGGATTCGAGGGCGCCTCGATCCGCGACATCGCCACGCGCGCCGGGGTGCAGGTGGGTTTGGTCCACCACCATGGCGGCGGCAAGGAAGAGCTGTTCTTCCAGACCGTCGCACGCCGAGCCGACGAGCTTGCCCGGATCCGGATGCAGGCGCTGGAGGATCAGCGTGCGCAAGGCCCGCTGACCCTGCGAGGTATTTTGGACTGTTTCATCCGCCCCTATGTCAGTCTTGCCGAATCCGGCGGCCCGGGCTGGATGGCCTACGGGCGGCTGGTGGCGCATGTGTCGGTCGATCCGCGCTGGCGCCATATTGCGGCCGAGTGTTTCGACCCCACCGCTCAGCTCTTCATCCGTGAGATCGCCGCACTGTATCCGCAGGCCGACCCGGCGCTTTTGGCCACTGGCCAGGTCTATTCGGTCTCGGCGATGCTGGCGCATCTCAACAGCGCCTGGCGGGTGCAGGCACTGTCACAGGGGGGCGATCTGTCCGGGATCGACCAATTGGTCGAATTCTGCGCCGCGGGGATCGAGGCAATGGTGCACTCGGGCCGCGCTCGGCTCAGTCGATAGCGCGGGCGGTGCCCGAGACGCGCGGGGATTCAAGATCTCGGTCCTCAATTGTCAATTTGTCGGCAGCTTGGGTGAAGACTCGGGCTTTGGTTGCGCCTTGGATTCTGTGTAGGGGGTGAGCACGGGATAAGCGCTCTGCATCGCTTCGATGGTCTGTGCCCGGAACTGGGTCTGAAACGGGTCGGGCTCGGCGGCGCGCACGGCCTCGGGCGAGAGGTAGAAGCCGACGGTCACGACCGAAACGGCAAAGACCGATCCGGCGGTCAGGGTGGCGAGGGTGTTGGTAATCGCGCGTAGCATGGCATTGATACTCCTGTTGCTGACGGGTTCGGGGTCTTGGGGGTGGCTCAGGCTTTCCGGGCCAAGGCCTGCTTCAGTTGGTCGTTCTCGGCCTGCAGCTGGGCCAATTGGCGGCCAAGCGCGTTCAGATGCGGGCGCAGCTCGGCCTCGGTGAAGCGGGGAGTGATGTGGCGCGGGCAGTTCCAGTCCAGCGCCGCGACCTGGATGATCGCCGCGCGTTCGGCCTCGGCCGCGTCAGGGAAAAGGTCGCGCGCGGCCTCGGCCCCTTCGCGAAAGTCCACGCGGCCCAGGATCTTGAGCCTGCGCTGGTTGGCATAGTCCATAAGGATCAGCGCGATCCGGTCATTGCCGTCCAGATTCCCGCGCGAGATATACTGTTTGTTGCCCGTGAAATCGGCATAGCCGATGGTCCGGTCGTCCAGCACCTTCAGAAACCCCGCCGGGCCGCCGCGATACTGGACATAGGGCCATCCGGTCTCGGACACGGTGGATTGATAGAACCCGTCGCGCGCCTCGATGAAGGCCTGCTCGGTGGGGCCGATCAGGTGACCCTGCTGCGGGCCGCCGTCGATGAACTTGGCGTAGGAGGCGGCGGACCCCATCCGCTCTTGATGGGCGCGGACGGCGGGAGTGAAGGTCAGTTCGGAAAAGGCGCGGGGCATGGGGTGCCTCCTTTCACAGGTTCAGATCGGACAGGCCGGGATGGTCGGCGGGCCGTGGCCCCAGGGGCCAGTGAAACAGGCGCTGGGCGTCGGTGATCGGCAGATCGTTCAAGGACGTATGTCGCTGGGCCATCCGGCCATCGGCGGCAAACTCCCAGTTCTCGTTACCGTAGGAGCGGAACCACTGGCCGCTGTCGTCATGCCACTCATAGGCATAGCGCACCGCGATGCGGTTCCCGTCACAGGCCCACAGCTCCTTGATCAGGCGATAGTCCAGTTCCGTGCGCCATTTGCGGGTCAGAAAGGCGTGGATCTGGGCGTGGCCGGTCAGGAACTCGGACCGGTTCCGCCACTGGCTGTCCTCGGTATAGGCCGGGGTCACGATGTCGGGGTTGCGGCTGTTCCAGGCGTCTTCGGCCTTGCGAACCTTTTCGATGGCGGTCTGCGTCGTGAACGGGGGCAGGGGAGGGCGCGGCATGGTCAGGGCCTTCAGGCGAGGGTGGCGGCCAGTAGGGCCACGGTCAGAAGGAAGGGAACATAGCTTGCGGGAAATGGGCTGGCGCGGCGTCGCATCGGTCAAATCCTTTAGGTGTACAGATCAGTAAACTGTGCTGATAAAGTGTACAGATCGGTCAACTATTTCAACCCTTGGGTCAAAAATAGTTTTTCGTTCTGGCCTTCGTCATGGAAAATAATACCTAAAAACAGTGGCTTAATCGGTGTGAATTGCACCTGCGCGGCAAAGGCATTATGTACTGATCTGTACATGAGGGAGCCGAATCATGCGTCCGAACAAACGGGACGAGCTGGTCCGCAAAGCACTGCAGGTGTTTTACCGCGACGGGTTTCACGCCACCGGAATGGACCGGCTGGTGGTCGAAACCGGCGTGTCCAAGACCTCGATGTACAAGCATTTCCGCACCAAGGAGGAGCTGATCCTGGCGGTGCTGCGCCTGCGGGACGAGAATTTCCGCAACTGGTTCGTGCGCCGGATCGAGGAGCTGGCCGACACCCCCGCCGATCAATTGCTGGCCGCGTTCGATGCGCTGGGCGAATGGTTCCGCGAGGACAATTTCCGCGGCTGCATGTTCATCAAGGCGGGGGCCGAATACCAGGATCCCGACCACCCGATCCATGTGCAGGCGGGCGAGCACAAGCGCCTGCTGCTGGAATATTTCACCGACCTGTGTCGCAAGGCTGGCGCGCGGGACCCGGACAAGCTGGCCTGCCAGCTGCTGCTGCTGAAAGAGGGCGCGATCGTCACCGCCGTGCTGCTTCGCAACGGCGATCCCGCGCGCGACGCCAAGGAGGCGGCTGCCGTCTTGCTGAAAAACGCGCTGGCTTGACCCATGAAAACCCGCTTTAGTCCCTGAAGCAGGTAAAAGGGGGGTGTATGCAGCAGGCTTCGGATTTTCGGGAAGAATGTCAGGTTCTTGATGACGCACTGACGGGGCTGGGTGCCGCGGACTGGCAGATCGTGACCCAGTTCAAAGACTGGACGATCGACGACGTGTTGGTGCACCTGCATTTCTGGAACCAAATGGCCGACCTGTCACAACGCGACCCGGATGCGTTCCAAGCCCGGGTGCAGCAGGTGATGCCGCGTATCCAGGCCGAGGGATTTCGCGCGACGGAAAACGCTGCAATCACCGAACGAGGACATGATCTGCGCGCCGCATGGTCTGATCTATGCGGCCGAATGGGCCGCGACTGGTCGGGGCTGGACCCCAAGTCGCGGGTCAAATGGGTGGGGCCGGACATGTCGGTGCGGTCCTCGATGACCGCCCGGCAGATGGAGACCTGGGCGCATGGGCAGGAGGTATTCGACATTCTTGGACTGACCCGGCCCGAGACAGACCGGATCCGCAACATCGTCGTGCTGGGCGTGAACACCTTTGGCTGGACCTTCACGGTGCATGGCCGCCTAGTTCCTCCGGTGACGCCCCATCTGCGCCTGATCGCGCCGTCGGGGGCGCTGTGGGAGTTCGGCGCGCCCGGCGCCGACCTGATCGAAGGGCCGGCCGTCGATTTTGCCCGCGTTGTGACCCAGACCCGAAACGTGGCGGACACCGGCCTGTCGGTGCAGGGGCCGGTCGCGCAGGAGTGGATGGCCATCGCCCAGTGTTTCGCTGGCGCCCCGGAAACGCCGCCGCCGCCCGGCGCCCGGCACCGCGTAGGGCATTGACGCCAAAGGACGTTGCGTAGCGGCGCAAACCGACGCGGCGTCACCCGGATTGGCGGAATCGGCGACGAAAGCTACCCTTTTTGCCAACAGAATTCCGGAGAACCAATCATGTCGCTTTTTACCTCGACCGCTTCCTGGGTCACTGACGAACACCGCATGTTTGCCGAAATGGCCGGACGGTTCATGGATGATGAACTGGTGCCGAACATCGAGGCCTGGGCCGAGCAGGGCGTGGTCGATCGCGACTTCTGGCGGAAGGCCGGGGAAACCGGGCTGATGGCCGGGGCCATCCCCGAGGAGTTCGGCGGCGTCGGCGGCGGCATGGGTTTTGATGCAGTCACGATCTATGAGCAGACCTCGCGCGGGGATGCGGGCTGGGGCTATGGCATCCAGTCGATCGTGATCCATTACATCACCGCCTATGGCAGCGAGGATCAAAAGGCCAAATGGCTGCCCAAGCTGGCCTCGGGCGAGATGGTCGGCGCGCTGGCTATGACCGAACCGGGTACCGGTTCGGACGTGCAGGCGATCCGAACCACAGCCGAAAAGGATGGCAATTCCTACCGGATGAACGGGTCCAAGATCTTCATCACCAACGGCCAGACCGCCGACCTGATCATCGTGGCCGCCAAGACAGACAAGTCGCTGGGTTCCAAGGGCGTGTCGCTGATCGCGGTCGAGACCGAAGGGGCCGAGGGCTTCCGCCGAGGCCGCAACCTCAAGAAGCTGGGCATGAAGGCCAATGACACGGCTGAGCTGTTCTTCGAGGACGTGAAGGTGCCGATGACCAACCTGCTGGGCTCCGAGGAGGGGCAGGGTTTCTATCAGCTGATGAAGCAACTGCCGTGGGAACGTCTGACCATCGGCATCATGGCGCTGGGCGCGATCGATTTCGCCATCGCCGAGACGGTCAAATACACCCAAGAGCGCAAGGCGTTCGGCCAACGGGTCATGGATTTCCAGAACACTCGTTTCAAGCTGGCGGAATGCAAGACCAAGGCCGAGGTGCTGCGCAGCTTTGTCAATGACTGCATCGGCAAGCTGGAGGCCGGTCAGCTGGACGCGGCCACGGCCTCGATGGTGAAATACTGGGGCTCCGAGGTGCAAAACGAGATCATGCACGAATGCCTGCAGCTGTTCGGCGGCTATGGCTTCATGATGGAATACCCGATCGCGCGGCTGTACGCGGATGCGCGGGTGCAGATGATCTATGGCGGCACCAACGAGGTGATGAAGGAACTCATCGCCCGCTCGATCGACGTCTGACCGGGCGCTCCCGCCCGTCGTCAACGGCCCTTGCGGGCCGCCTCCTCCGGTTGGGCCCGGCCGCGCCCGAGCGATGCTCGGCCGCGGCGGAGGCGGATCGGCTAAGGCAGCTGCCCCTGCAGCCATGCGCGGAACGAGACAAGAGGGGCCGGTTCCGTGCGATTTTGCGGCCAGACAAGATAGTAGTCGCCCAGGCTGACCGGCGGAGCTGCACAGGCCGGAACCAACCGGCCGGCCTCGAGCTCGGCTGAAATCAGGTAGCTGGGCAGCAGTGCTACGCCCAACCCATGGATCGTAGCCTGGATCATGGTCGAGAACTGGTCGAACAGCATGCCTCGGACGCCCTCGACAGGGGTGCTTTGCGCGGCGAACCAGCGTTCCCACGCATCGGGCCGGGTATCCAGATGCAGCAGTGGTGCGTCGACCAGCCATTCAGCGTTCGGGGCTTCGGCTGGCAGCAGGGCTGGCGCGCAGACCGGCAGAACCTCTTCGCACATGATCGGCAGATAGTTCACCCCGGCCCAGTCGCGCTGGCCGAAGTGGATGGCTGCGTCGAAGGGTTCGGTGCCGAAGTCGAATGGCTTGAGCCGTGTGCTGAGGTTCATCGTCACTTCGGGGTGGCGTTGCGCGAAATCCTGAAGCCGTGGCGCCAGCCAGTGCATACCGAAGGCGGGCAGGATCGACAGTTGCAAAGAACCGCCGGAAGGGTTGGCCTTCAGCTTCAGTGAGGCCTGCGCCAGTTGCTGCAGCGCCGTTCGGGCAGTTTCCACGTATTCCTTGCCAGCGGGTGTGAGTTGCAGGCGCATTCGGTCGCGTTGGATCAGTGCGACGCCCAGCTGTTCTTCGACGGCCTTCAACTGGCGACTGACCGCGCTTTGGGTCAGCGAGAGCTCATCGGCAGCTGCCGAGGCGCTGCCCAGGCGGTCGACGGCTTCGAGCGCCAACAGGGAAGAAATAGACGGCAGAAATCGACGCGGCGCCAGCATATGATTTTTCCTCATGGCTTTTGGAGGGAATATCACTGGTGGATCCTCCAACCCAATAGCAAAAAGGCGCAGCGGTAGAAAAGTGCAGCGGGGCGATCATGACCATTCAGAACAGTTCGAGCGGATTTCGGCGGGCAGGGAGACTCGACGGGATCGAATTGTCCGAGATCGTCCAAATCTCGGAACGGGCCGCGCAGTTGCGTGCGCAGGGTGTGGACGTGATCGCGCTCAGCACCGGCGAGCCCGACTTTCCCACGCCGCCGCACGTGGTCGAGGCCGCCCACAAGGCGGCGCTGGAAGGCCAGACCCGATACCCCGCCACCGCCGGAACGCCGGCCCTGCGTGCCGCTATCGCGGAACAGGCCGGGGTCGAGCCGGCGCAGGTCATCGTCTCGACCGGGGCCAAGCAGGTGCTGGCCGGCGCGTTCCTCGCGACGCTCGATTCGGGCGATGAGGTCATCACCACCGCGCCTTTCTGGACCAGCTATGCCGACATGGTGAAACTGGCGGGCGGTGTGCCGGTCGTGCTGGATTGTCCGCGCGATCAGGCCTTCAAGCTGACCCCCGAACAGTTGGAGGCGGCGATCACCCCGCGTACCCGCTGGCTGCTGTTGAACACACCGTCGAACCCGACCGGGGCGGTTTACTCTGAGGCCGAATTGCAGGCGCTGGGCGCTGTGTTGGAACAGCACCCGCAGGTCTGGGTAACCTCGGACGAGATCTATCAGCACCTCGCCTATGTGCCCTTCACGCCCTTTACCCAGGCGGTTCCGGCGCTGGCCGACCGCACGCTGACGGTGAATGGCGTGTCCAAGGCCTATTCGATGACCGGCTGGCGCATCGGCTGGGGCATCGGCCCCGCGCCGCTGATCAAGGCGATGGCGGCGGTACAGGGGCAGATCACCTCGGGTGCCTGTTCCATCGCGCAGGCGGCAGCGCAGGCCGCGCTGACCGGCCCGCAGGATCTGTTGGCCGAACGCCGCGAGGCGATGCGTGCGCGCCGCGATCTGGTCGTGGATGGCCTGAAGGCCGCCGGTTTGGACTGCCCAGTGCCCTGCGGCGCCTTCTACGTCTTTCCGCAGACGCCTGCCGCGATGCCGTCGGACCCCGAGTTCTGCCGTCATCTGCTGGATCAGGCGGGCATCGCGGTGGTGCCGGGGCGGGCCTTCGGCATGCCGGGGCATTTTCGGCTTTCCTTTGCCTATGACACCGATAGCCTGACCCAAGGCCTGCGCCGGATTGCCGACGCCACGGCCAAACTCTGACCTGACCGGGGAACCCAGATGGATCGCGCCCAGATCGTTCACGAAAACTTCCTGACCCGCGTTGCCAACCGCGACCTGCCCGCGGGCGCGCCGCCGCGCCCGGGCCTGACTGCGCCCGAGGTGGTCTCGCTGTTCCGCTCTCAGGTCCTCAGCCGCGCGCTGGACCGCACCAGCCGGGCGATGCAGAAGGCGGGGCAGGGGTTCTACACCATCGGCTCGTCGGGGCACGAAGGCATGGCCGCCGTGGCCCATGCCCTGCGCCCGACCGACATCGCCTTTCTGCACTATCGCGACGCCGCCTTTCAGATCGCCCGGGCCGAGCAGGTGCCCGGCCAGCAGATCGCCTGGGACATGCTGCTGAGTTTCGCCTGTTCCAAGGAGGACCCGACCTCGGGCGGGCGGCACAAGGTGCTGGGCTCCAAGGCGCTGATGATCCCGTCGCAGACCTCGACCATCGCCAGCCACCTGCCCAAGGCGGTGGGGGCGGCCTATAGCCTGGGTGCGGCGCGGCGGCATGGCCCCGAACACCGACAGCTGCCCGAGGACGGCATCGCGATGTGCTCATTTGGCGACGCTTCGGCCAACCACTCCACTGCGCAGGGGGCGATCAACACTGCCGGCTGGACTAGCGTGCAATCGATCCCTCTGCCGTTGCTGTTCGTGTGCGAGGACAACGGCATCGGCATCTCGGTCAAGACGCCCAAGGGCTGGATTCAGGCCTCGATGGAGCATCGACCGGGCATCAGGTATTTCCAGGCCAACGGGCTGGACATCTATGAAACCTTCGCGGTGGCGCAGCAGGCGGCCGAATACGTCCGCACCCGGCGCAAACCGGCCTTCCTGCACCTGAAAACCGTGCGCCTCTACGGCCATGCCGGGGCGGATGTGCCCACCACCTATCTCAGCCGCGCCGAGGTCGAGGCCGACGAGGCCAACGACCCGCTGCTGCATTCGGTGCGCCTGCTGGATCAGGCCGGGGCGCTGTCGCCCGAACAGGCGCTGAATATCTATGAACAGACCTGCGCCCGCACCGACCGCATCGCGGCGCAGGCTGCCACCCGCCCACATCTGGCCACCGCCGCCGAGGTCGCGGCCAGCCTCATCCCGCCCAAGCGCCCCTGCAAACCTACCAACGGCCCCAGCGCCGAGGCCCGCGCCGCCGCCTTCGGCAGCGACCTGCGCGCGATGGACGACCCGCAGCCGATGGCGCGCCTGATCAACTGGGCGCTGACCGACCTGATGCTGGAACATGGCGAGATCGTCTGCATGGGCGAGGACGTGGGCCGCAAGGGCGGCGTCTATGGCGTGACGCAGAAGCTGCAGGCGCGTTTCGGCCCCGACCGGGTGATCGACACGCTGCTGGACGAACAGTCCATCCTTGGCCTTGCCATCGGCATGGCCCACAACGGCTTTGTCCCGATCCCCGAGATCCAGTTCCTCGCCTATCTGCACAATGCCGAGGACCAGATCCGGGGCGAGGCCGCCACGCTGCCCTTCTTCTCGAACGGGCAGTTCACCAACCCGATGGTCGTGCGGATCGCCGGGCTGGGCTACCAGAAAGGCTTTGGCGGGCATTTCCACAACGACAACTCGCTGGCCGTGCTGCGCGACATTCCGGGCGTCATCATCGCCTGCCCCTCGACCGGGGCGGACGCGGCGCGGATGCTGCGCGAATGCGTGCGCCTTGCGCGCGAGGAGCAGCGGGTGGTGGTGTTCCTGGAACCCATCGCACTCTACCCGATGCGCGACCTGCATCAGGCGCAGGACGGCGCGTGGATGACCCGCTATCCCGCGTCCGACGAACGCATCGCGCTGGGCGAGGTGGGCGTGCATGGCGACGGCACCGATCTGGCGATCGTGACCTACGGCAACGGCCATTACCTGTCGAAACAGGCCCTGCCCGAACTGCAGGGTGCCGGGCTAAACACCCGCATCATCGACATGCGCTGGCTGGCGCCGCTGCCCGAACAAGCACTGCTTGAGGCGACCAAAGGCTGCAAACACGTCCTGATCGTCGATGAATGCCGCCGCACCGGCAGCCAGTCCGAGGCGCTGATGACGCTCTTTGCCGAACAGACCGACCTGCCCACGGCCCGCGTGGTGGCCGAGGATTGCTTCATCGCCACCGGCCCCGCCTATGCCGCGCCGCTGCCTTCGAAGGATGGCATCGTGGCCGCCGCCCTGACCCTGACCGGAGCCAAGAAATGACCCGCACCGCCGTCGTGATCTGCCCCGGCCGGGGCACCTACAACAAGCCCGAGCTGGGCTATCTGCACCGTCACCATTCGAACCGCATGGAACTGTTCCGCGAATTCGACGCGATCCGCGCCGAGACGGGCCAGGAGGCGGTGACCGCACTGGACGGCGCGTCGCGATTCTCGGTCAGCAAGTATTCCCGCGGCGACGTGGCCTCGCCGCTGATCTACGCCTCATCGCTGGCCGATGCGCAGGCGCTGGCCGAGGATATCGAGGTGGTGGCCGTCACCGGCAACTCGATGGGCTGGTATATCGCGCTGGCCGCTGCTGGCGCGCTGTCGCCGGAAAACGGGTTCCGGGTGGTCAACACCATGGGCGCGCTGATGCAGACCCACCTGATCGGCGGGCAGCTGGTCTATCCCTTCACCGGTGACGACTGGCGCGACGACCCGGCCCGAAAGGCCGAGCTCTTGGCCGAGGTGGCGCGCATCGACTCTCTGCCGGAACATGACCTCGCCCTGTCGATCGACCTGGGCGGGATGCTGGTTCTGGCCGGCAATGAGGCCGGGCTCAAGGCGTTCGAGGCCGCGCAGCCCGTGGTGCAGCAACGGTTCCCGATGCGGCTGGCCAATCACGCGGCCTTTCACACGCGCCTGCAGGCCCCCGTGGCGCAGGAGGGTCGCCGCCAACTGCCCGCCACGCTGTTCACCCAGCCCGACCTGCCGATGATCGACGGGCGCGGCAAGATCTGGTGGCCGGGGGCAACCGACACGGGCGCGCTGTGGGATTACACGCTGGGCCATCAGGTGACCGAGCCCTACGATTTCACCCGCGCGGTGCAGACCGCCGCCCGTGAATTCGCACCCGATCTGTTCATCGTCACCGGCCCTGGCGCGACATTAGGCGGCGCGGTGGCGCAATCGCTGGTGCTGGCCAACTGGCGCGGCATGTCCGACAAAGAGAGCTTTCAGGCCCTGCAGGCGCAGGACCCGTTCCTGATCCCTTTGGGGCGCGAGGATCAAAGACCTCTTGCCATCGGCTAAGCGCTCGGGGAATCTGCGCGCGCATTCAAGGACATCCCGCCCATGACCACCGACCCGGAAATCAGCCTGTGGACCAAGACCAGCCGCGAGCGGGTGGATGCCCCGCCCCTGACCGGGCCTGTCACGGTGGACCTTGCCGTGATCGGCGGCGGCTATACGGGCTGCTCGGCGGCGCTGCACGCGGCGCAGGCGGGGGCTTCGGTCTGCCTGCTCGAGGCGCTTGAGATCGGCCATGGCGGGTCGGGCCGCAATGTCGGGCTGGCCAATGCCGGGCTGTGGCTGCCCCCGGCCGAGATCCGCGCCCATCTGGGCCACGAGGCCGGCGACCGGCTGATCACCCTGCTGGCGCAGGCCCCGGCCGAAGTGTTCCGCCTGATCCGTGACCACGCCATCGATTGCGAGCCGGTGCAGGCCGGAACCCTGTACCTGGCCCATTCGCCCAAGGGCCTGCGCGACCTCCAAACCCGCCGCCAACAGTTGTCAGCCGACGGCGCGCCGGTCGAACTGCTGTCGGCGCAGGAAACCGCCCGCCGCACCGGCAGCGAGGCCTTTCACGGCGCCATCTTCGACCCGCGCGCCGGGACGATCCAGCCTCTGGCCTATGTGCAGGGCCTCGCCCGCGCCGCGCGGCAGGCCGGGGCCGCGATCCACGCCAACAGCCCGGTGCAGACCCTGCGCCATGATGGCGATGTCTGGCATCTGGACACACCGCTGGGTTCTGTGCGCGCCAAGGCGCTGATCCAAGCCACCAACGCCTATCACGCGGGGCTGCCCGACACCCGACAGGCCTATGTACCGGTCTACTACTTCCAATACGCCACCGACCCGCTGCCCGAGGACATCTGCGCCACCCTGCTGCCGGGGGGCGAGGGCTGTTGGGATACCGGGCTGATCATGACCTCGTTCCGCATGGATCAGGCCGGGCGGCTGGTGATCGGGGCGATGGGCGATCTGGGCCACGCGGGCAGTTTCGCTCATCGCGGCTGGATCACGCGCAAACTGGCGCAGATCTTCCCCGCTCTGGCCGATCAGCCGCTGAAGGACGGCTGGCATGGGCGCATCGCCATGACCTCGGACCATATCCCGAAGCTGGTGCAGATCGGGCCAAACGCGCTGTCGGCGCATGGCTATTCCGGGCGCGGGATCGGGCCGGGCACGGTGTTCGGCCGCATGATGGCCGACAGCCTGCTGTCGGGCGACCCCGCCCGCCTGCCGCTGCCGCCGGTGCCTGAGCACAGCGAAAGCTGGACAGGCCTGCGCCGCGCCTTCTTTGAGACCGGCGCGACGCTGACGCATCTGGTCAAGGCAAGGGTCTGACCAATCAGACCGAGCGGGTGATCCCGCCATCCACCCGGATGTTCTGCCCGGTGATGTAGCCGCCGCCCTCGGAGGCCAGGAACGCGATGACCGAGGCGATTTCGTCATAGCTGCGCCCGTAGCGGCCCATGGGGATCTTGGCCTTGAACTCCTCCTTTTCCGGCAGGCTGTCGATGAAGCCGGGCAGGACGTTGTTCATGCGGATGTTCTCGGCGGCATATCTGTCGGCGAACAGCTTGGTGAACGCCGCAAGCCCCGCCCGGAACACGCCCGAGGTCGGAAAGACCGGATCGGGCTCGAACGCCGCGAAGGTCGAGATGTTGATGATCGACCCGCCCCCCTGCGTCTGCATGATCGGGGTGACCAGCCTTGTGGGGCGCACGGCGTTCAGGAAATAGACCTCCATGCCGCGGTGCCAGTCCTCGTCGGTCAGCTCCAGCACCGGCGCGCGGGGTCCGTGACCGGCCGAGTTCACCAGCACGTCGATCCGCCCCCAATGGGCCATCGCCGCATCGACCAGCCTCTGCAGGTCGTCATTCGACTGGTTCGAGCCGGTCACGCCCACGCCGCCCAGTTCGGCCGCCAGCGCCTCGCCCTTGCCCGACGAGGACAGGATGCCCACCTTGAACCCGTCCGCCGCCAGACGCCGCGCCGCATCCGCGCCCATGCCGCTGCCGCCGGCGGTGATCAGAGCCACTTTTTCTGTCATCTTCGTTCTCCGTTTCCATCTGCCGCCAAGATGAAGCGTGGCCGGCCGTTTGACCAATCAGTTCTTCTGCCCTATGGCTGTAGAAAATCTATTGTGTGAGCGTCATGGCTGCCCTTCCTCCGCTGAACGCCCTGCGCGCCTTCGAGGCGTCGGCCCGTCACCTGAACTTCAGGCTGGCGGCGCAGGAACTGGGTGTCACCCAAGGGGCTGTGGCGCAGCAGGTCCGCGGCCTTGAGGCGCGGCTGGGCACCCTGTTGTTCGACCGTCTGCCACGCGGCCTGCGCCTGACCGAGGCCGGTCGGCGGTTCCACGCGCCCCTGCGCCGCGCTTTCCGTCTGATCGAAGAGGCGGTCGAAGACCTGTCCGGCCAGCGTCAGATCACCCTGTCGGTCACACCCAGCTTTGCTTCGAAATGGCTGGTGCCGCGGCTGGGCGATTTCACCGCGCACCACCCGGATGTCTCGGTGCAGGTCGATGCGCGCGAGCGGCTGGCCGATTTCCAGACGGACGGGGTGGACATCGCGGTGCGGCAGGGCCGCGCGCCATTTGGCGACGGTCTGGTGGCCGAGCCGCTGTTCCCCACCGAATTCGTCGTCGTCGGCAGCCCTGACCTGGCCGCGCAAGTGACATCGGCGCAGGACCTGCTGGCGCATGTAATGCTGAGCGATTCACACGGCCTGTGGCCCCTGTTTCTGGAACGCGCCGGCGTTCAGGGGCGCCCGAGGATGATGAATTTCAGCCAGACCAGCCTGGCCATCGACGCCGCCGTGGCCGGGCAGGGCTTTGCGCTGGCCAATGCGCCACTGGTCGCGGCCGAGCTGACGGCGCGACGGTTGGTGCAACCGCTGGCGCAGGTGCTGCTGGATGATCTGGGGTTCCATATCGTCACCCCGCGCAAGCCACGGCAGCCGGATCTGGTGGCGCTGATGCGCGACTGGCTGCGGGCTCAGGCCTGAAGCGTGGCGGCAATCGCCGCGATCTGGCCCCGCAGCCAGCGATGGGCGGGATCGTTGGCGAACCGCTGGTGCCAGACCATGTAGATCGACACCGGCTGACAATCGAAGGGCAGGGGCGCACAGTCCAGTGCCGCCAAAGGCCCCTGTTTCATCAGCGCCGTGTCGGTCGAGATCAGGTCGCTGCCCTTCACGAAGGCCGGGATCGCGTTGAAATGCGGCAGCGTCACGGTGGGCGGGCGGATCTGGCTTTGATCCACGCCGCGCATCACCGCCCGCGCGTTGCGCCCGTCGGGAAACCGCACCTCGACATGGTCCGAGGTGCAATAGGCGGCCCAGTCGGCGGGCGGGTCGCGGCGTTCGGCGTCGTAGAACACCATCAGGGGGCTGCTCACCAGCAGCTTTTGAAAGATGTCGGGGCCGTCCGGCGGCAGCGGGGTCAGCATCAGCTGGCACCGGTCGCTGCGCAGCAGTTCAGGGTCGGGCACGCCCGAGGGCATGAACTCCAGCCGCAGCCGCACCCCATCGGCCCGCGCCCTGCGCAGCAACTGCGGAAAGATCAGCTCGCGCGGCATGTCGTTGGTGGCGATCTGGACGGTGATCTCTTCTGACAGCGGGTCAAAGGGCCGCTCATCGGTCAGGGCGCGCATCCCGTCCAGCACCCTCTGCACCGGGTCTTTCAGCGCCAGCGCCCGCTCGGTCGCGCGCAGCCCCTGGCCCGACCGCACGAACAGCGGATCGCCCAGCACCTGCCGCAGTTTGGCCAACGTGTGGCTGATGGCCGATTGCGTGACACCCAGCCGGTCGGCGGCCTTGGACACCGAGTTTTCCTCGAGGATCGTCAGGAAGGTGCGCAGGACCTTGCCGTCCAGATCCGTGAAATCAATTTTCTTCATACCGTTTATGATCCGCCATGAATGGTGTTGCTGTTCATGCCGCGCTAGGGGAAGCTTGGCAACAGGAGGCACGCGATGGGGATCCGCTTTTTCTCGGACAAGAACCGACCCGTTCACATGGGTCCTTATCCGCTTGAGCGGCTGCGGCGACAGGATGCGCTGCCCGATCTGTCGGCGCTGGCGCCCATGCCGGTGCTGAGTTTCGACCGCCCCGAAAAGCCCCACAGCATCGTCAACGCAATGGGCGAGTTTCAGGCGATGCTGGACA
>NZ_JBXWSK010000036.1:0-32304 GCF_059613385.1 Ruegeria sp. BHSA162 | reverse complement strand
GCCGCCGACATCATGCGCGAGCGCAACCGCGAGCTGTCGATCCTGGAAACCCATGACACCGGCAAGCCGTTGCAGGAAACGCTGGTGGCCGATGCGACCTCGGGCGCGGATGCGTTGGAATATTTCGGCGGGCTGGCCGGGTCCCTGACCGGTGAGCATATCCGGTTGGGCGGCGGCGACTTCGTCTATACCATCCGCGAGGCGCTGGGCGTCTGCGTTGGCATCGGCGCGTGGAACTACCCGACCCAGATCGCCTGCTGGAAGGGCGCCCCGGCGCTGGCCTGCGGCAATGCGATGGTGTTCAAACCCTCGGAAACCACCCCCTTGTCGGCGTTGAAAGTGGCCGAGATCCTGATCGAATCCGGCGCGCCCAAGGGCATCTACAACGTGGTTCAGGGCTATGGCGATGTGGGCGCCGCGCTGGTCACCGACCCGCGCGTGGCCAAGGTGTCGCTGACCGGCTCGGTGCCCACGGGCCGCAAGGTCTATGCCGCCGCGGCCGAGGGCATGAAACACGTCACGATGGAACTGGGCGGCAAGTCGCCCCTGATCGTGTTCGACGATGCCGACATCGAAAACGCCGTCTCGGGCGCGATCCTGGGCAATTTCTACTCATCCGGTCAGGTCTGTTCCAACGGTACGCGCGTCTTCGTGCAGAAGGGTATCAAAGAGGCCTTCCTGAGCCGTCTGACCGAACGCCTTGCCAATGTGAAGATCGGCGACCCGATGGATGAGGCCGTGAATTTCGGGCCGATGGTCAGCGAGGCCCAGATGAACATCGTTCTGGGCTATATCGAGAAGGGCAAGGCCGAGGGCGCGCGGCTGGTCCATGGTGGCGCGCGGCTGGATCTTCCGGGCTTCTACATTCAGCCCACTGTCTATGCCGACGTGACCGACGACATGACCATCGCCCGCGAGGAGATCTTCGGCCCCGTCATGTCGGTGCTGGATTTCGAAACCGAAGACGAGGTGATGGCCCGTGCCAACGCCACCGAGTTCGGCCTGGCCGCCGGCGTGTTCACCAACGACCTGACCCGCGCCCATCGCGTGGTGGCAGGGTTCGAGGCGGGCACCTGCTACATCAACACCTACAACCTGGCCCCGGTCGAGGCCCCGTTCGGCGGGTCGAAAATGTCAGGCGTCGGGCGCGAGAATTCGAAGCTGGCGATCAACCACTATTCGGAAATGAAAACCGTCTATGTCTCGATGAATGACGTCGAGGCACCCTACTAGAGGTTCCCAAATCGGGATTCCGGCCCAACTTGCCCTGTTCCCGACATTTGGGGTCGGGAACAGAGCATACGGTGTCCACACACTGTGGCTGACTTCTGAGGCAGAGGGGTGACGCGCCCCCGCCAGTCAGGAGAAAAGCCCAATGAGAACCCATGCACAGGCCGTCGTGATCGGAGGGGGCCTGGTCGGTTGTTCGATCCTCTACCATCTTGCCAAGCTGGGCTGGACCGACGTGATCCTGCTGGAGCGGGACGAACTGACCAGCGGTTCAACGTGGCACGCGGCGGCCAACATCCACGGGCTGCACGACAACAACAACGTCACGCGCATCCAGCACTACACGATGAACCTCTACAAGCAGCTGGAGCAGGAAACCGGGCAGGGCTGCGGGGTGTTCCAGCCGGGATCGCTGTATCTCGCCCAGACCGAAGCGCGCGAGCACCAGCTGCGCCTGCAAGAGGCCAAGGCGCGGTTCTATGGCCTGAATTTCCATGAGATCAGCCGCGAACAGGCGATGGAGCTGCACCCGCTGGCGCAGTTCGATGACATCCGTTGCATCATGTATGAACCCGATGGCGGCAACGTGGACCCCTCGGGCGTGACCCATGCCTATGCCGCCGGCGCGCGTGCGCTGGGGGCCGAGATTCAGCGGTTTTGCCCTGTAATAGGGACTGAACAGCAGCCTGACGGCTCGTGGATCGTGCGAACGGAAAAGGGCGACATCCACACGCAATGGGTGGTGAACGCCGCCGGGCTGTGGGGCCGTGAAGTAGCAGCTTTGGCCGGGCTGGACCTGCCGCTGCAACCGACCGAGCACCAGTATTTCGTGACCGAGGCGATTGACGAGGTGGCCGCCCTTGGCCGCCGTCTGCCCTCGATCGCCGACCGCGACGGCGAGTATTATTTTCGGCAGGAGGGCAACGGCCTGCTGATTGGCGCCTATGAGAAAGATATGCGGTTCTGGGCCGAGGACGGCACGCCGCTGGATTTCGCCCATGACCTGTTTCCCGACGACTTGGACCGGATCATGGAAAACGTGATCCGCGCGACCGAGCGTGTGCCGGTGGCCGCGACCGCAGGTGTGAAACGGGTGATCAACGGCCCGATGATCTGGTCGCCGGATTCCAACGCCATCTGGGGGCCGGTGCCCGAGTTGCGCAACTATTTCTGCTGCACCGGCATCATCCCCGGCTTTTCGCAATCGGGCGGGCTGGGCCTCCTGGCCGCGCAATGGATGATCGAGGGCGAGCCGCAATACGACATGTTCGCCTGGGATCTGGCGCGGTTCGGCGACTGGGCCGGCAATAACTTCACCAAGGCGCGGGTCGCCGACCAATATTCCCACCGCTTCGCCATCCATTTCCCGAACGAAGAGCGCAGCGCTGGTCGGCCGGCTCGCGTGCGCCCTGCCTACGAGACGCAGAAACAGATGGGCGCGGTCTTTGGCCTGAACTGCGGCTGGGAACACCCGCTTTGGTTCGCCGATCAACCCGAAACGGTCGAGACCACCGGCTTTATCCGCCAGAACTGGTTCGAACCGGTGGGGCAAGAGGCCCGGATGCTGCGTGAAAGTGTGGGCGTGATCGACATCTCGAACTTTGCCAACTACGTCATCAAGGGGCCGGGCGCGCATGACTGGCTCGACCGGCTGGTGGCCAACCGGGTGCCGACCGAGGTGGGGCGGTCTTGCCTGACCCCGCTGATTTCCGTGCGCGGTGGCGTGGCGGGGGATTTCACCATCACCAAGACGGCCCAAGACGAATACATGATGATCGGCTCGGGTATGGCCGAACGCTATCACCAGCGGTTCTTCAACATGGTGGACCTGCCCGAGGGCACCACCGTCGAGGTCGCCACAAACCGCATCGCGGGCTTCAACATCGCCGGCCCGAAATCGCGAGAGGCCTTGCAACGGCTGACCAATGCCGACCTGTCGAACGCGGCGTTCCCCTTCATGCGCTCGGCCACGATCGAGGTTGCCGGGGTCACCTGCCTTGCCATCCGCGTCAGCTTCACCGGCGATCTGGGGTGGGAGCTGCACTGCGCCGAAGAGGACCAGATCAGACTCTATACCGCGCTTCTGGACGCTGCCCGCGCCTGCGGTGGAGGGCCGGTCGGCGGCCGGGCTCTGGGTGCGTTGCGGATCGAAAAGGGCTATGGCTCATGGGGGCGTGAGTATTCGCAGGAGTACTGGCCGCACGAGGTCGGTCTGGATGGGTTGATCAAGCCAGACAAGGATTTCCTGCACAAGGCGGCTTGGCTGGCGATCAAAGACAATCCCGCGCGCGAGGTGCTGTCGATTTTCGAGGTCGATGTCCCCCACGATGCCGATGCCAGCGGGGGCGAGCCGATCTTCACCCCAGATGGTACGCCCGTCGGGCGCGTCACCTCGGGCGCTTATGGCTATACGGTCGGCAAGTCGCTGGCCATCGGATACGCCAACCCAGCCGTGGCCCAGCCGGGTGACGAGGTGCATATCTTCATCCTGGGCAAACCGCACAGGGCTCGGATCCTGCATGCGCCTGCGTTCGACCCCGAAGGCCTGCGCCTGCGAGACCAGAAACCGGCGATGGAGGGTGCCAAGTGACCGAAACCTTCGCCCGCGTTGCCGAGTTTGTTCTGAACCGCCCGGCGGACCAGATGCCCGACAGCGCGCGCGAAGCGGCGGCCCTGATGCTGCTGGATACTTTGGGCATCGTGATCGCCTCGACCCCGATGGAGGCCGGCGTGATCGCCCGCGACACTGCCGCATTGCTGTACGGATCGACCGATCCTGCATTCTCGGCGCGGATGCTGTGCGATGGGCGCCGGGTCAGTCTGGCAGGCGCGGCCTACGCGGCCGCCACGCAAACCGACAATCTCGACGGGCACGACGGCTACAACCCGACCAAGGGTCATATCGGCGTGGTGGTCGTGCCCGCGCTGTGCGCATTGGCCGAACACTGCCCTGATCTGTCCGGACCCGATGCATTGGCCGCCGTCATCACCGGCTACGAAATTGCGGGCCGCGCGGGTATCGCGCTGCACGCCACCGTCAGCGACTACCACACCTCGGGAGCGTGGAACGCACTGGGCGCGGTTGCCATGGCCGCCCGCTTGCGGGGCCATTCACCGGACCAGTTGCGCCAAGGCCTTGGTATTGCCGAATATCACGGCCCTCGCAGCCAGATGATGCGCGAGATTGCCAACCCCACCATGCTGCATGACGGCTCAGGCTGGGGCGCGCTGGTGGGCATGTCGGCGGCAATTCTGGCCGAGCGCGGCTTTACCGGCGCCCCCGCCATCACCATCGAGGAGGACCGCGCCGCACCCTATTGGCAGGACCTCGGCACGTTTTGGCAGATGGAACATCAATATGTGAAACCCTATCCGATCTGCCGCTGGGCTCATGCCGCCATCGACGGGCTGCGCACGGTGATGAACTCGCACGGTCTGACCCATGACCAGATCGCCCGCGTCGAGATCCACAGTTTTCACGAAGCAGTTCAACTGTATTCGGGGATGCCCGAGACAACGTCGCAGGCGCAATACTCGCTGCCATTTGCTGTCTCGACTTTTGCGGTACACGGGCGGATCGGGGTCGAGCACATCAGCGGCGATGGATTGTTCGATCCGATGGTCGCCGATTTCCTCGGCCGCATCACCGTATCCGAGTCGGACCGCCATAATTCCCGCTTTCCCGCCGGTCGCTGGGCCGACGTTCAGGTAACGACGCAGGACGGTCGCGTTTTCCGCTCGGGCGACATCCATGCCCGGGGCGGGCCTGAGTCTCCGATGTCGCGACAGGACGTCATCGACAAGTTTGTCGAGTTTTCTTCTCCGGAAATCGGAGGGTCTGCTGCCAAGAATCTGAGCAGGGCGGTTTTGAACCTTACCGATCCCGGCACCCGGTTTAGTGACATAGTGCAGCCTCTCTACCGGTCGGTGAAGTCGTCAGCCTGACCCGACCAGCCTTGCAGTTGCAAAGGATAGGTCGACAGCGTTTCATATCGTGCGCCGTCCGGCCGAAGTGTGGAAGAGTTCAGGTTGAACTGGGTCACCACCATGGTGGTTTGGGGAACTGGGATATGCAAAATGGCCTTGTTTAGAGCCGATTCAATACCCCGAACTATGGTGATATGCGGTCGAAAGCGGCGGCGTTGCAGCGTCAGCCCGGCCCGCCCAATGCACTGCAGGACGCTTTCATGCAGGTGCAGGAGTCCAGGATCGGGCTCTACCACCATGTGCAGCGAGTTTCCGAAACTGCCCAGCCCGGACAGTCTGACGGAAATGGCCGGGCGCCTCAGCACTTCGAAGTGATCATTCAATTCGATCAAGGCGTTTCGGGTCTGGTCGCCCAGGAAAGCCAACGTCAGATGAAGGTTTTCAGCAGGCAAACTTCGACCGCAATTTGCTGCGCGAGCGACGTCGGCGCATATCTGGGCGATTTCGGAAGATACGGGAATGGCGACAAAACATCGAATGAGCGCTCCGGACATCCGTTGCCCCTGATCTGGATAAGGTTGAATTTGCCGGGCAGTCTGCCGGTGCTTGCTCTTTCAGACAAGCGCATGCTCTCAATGCGAGGCGCACAAGCCGGCTGTTCGTCGCGCGGATCCTGACTATTCCAATTCAGTTGTCACGTTCAGCAATTCGGTTATCTTCTGCCGCGTGTCGGCGCTGGCCTCAAGCAGCTGTTCAGCGTCCGAAATCGGCTTGTCCGGTTCTCGCTGCACTGGCGCACGCAGGGCCGAGCTCAGATCTATGACCTGCCCCAGCGCGGTGTCCTTCGCCCCAACTTCTTCCAAGTTGAATCCCGCCCACCATGACAGGCGCGCGGCGGTATCTGCATACCCTATGTCCCGCCAAGCCTCAACGGCGGCCGTGTAATTGCCCATATCGGTCAGGGCTTGTGCCCGCAGCCTTTCAGCGACATCGGAGGGATCCTCGGCCAATTCGCGCAGGGCCAGATCCGGTCGGTTTTCCAGCAGCGCGGCCCGGGCCCGAAGGATGGCGCGGTCGCGCCTGCGTGTCCCATCCGAACCTGCATCAGTCAAGTCTCGGGCTTGCTTGGCAAAGCCGAGGTCCGCAAAACGCTTGGCAAGCAACAGCGAAGTCTCGGTCGAATTATACTCTAGTTCATATGGTTTCAGAGTACTTGCATACAGCAGAAAGGTCAGATCATCGGCGCGCTCTGCTGCCAGACGCAAGATACGATTGCGCGTGCCGGTCCAGGTCTCGTCTCCGCGATGGGCATCAAGGATATTGAAGGCCGCAGAAAACTCGCTGCCAAGGGCAAGCGCCAGAGCGTGACCGCGGGCCATGACCGGGCCCAATTCAGAATTGCGCAGTTCGATCGCGTAGCCCGAGATCAGATCGATTTGGCGTCGCGAAACGGCCCCACCCTCTGCCCACTTCTTTTCAACGAGCCGGGCCAGGGCAAGCGGGGCTTCCAAATCCGAGCTTGGGTTGTCGATGACGTCGTTCAACAAATTGTCGCGGGTGTCCGCATCTCCCTCAGCGGCAGCCACAGTTGCCTGCGCGAGTGTCAACTCGGGGTCTTGCAGAGTTTGGACGCGATCCACCGAACGTAGTACCCGCCGGGCGGCTTCAAGCTGGCCGGAGGTGACGAATATCTCGGCCAGCCGGGGGCCGAGGATCCGGCGTAGATGCTCAGGAAGCCTCAGGTACGCCTGTTCCATCCGTTCCTGCTGCGCATCATCCTGCAACTGGCCGTCCGCCATCGCGGCCCACATGGCAACCGCGCCGTCACAGCGTTGCAACCCAAGCAGTTGGTTAGGCTCTGATACAGGCTGATCATCAATTATTTGCGCGACCGCTCGAACCCATTCCTGTTCCGGCGATGCATCTTCCATCAACTGCAGAACCTGAATGGCCTCTGAACCGAAACCCCAGTGTGCCAACAGCTTTGCGAGCTTGAGCGCGATGGATCTGTCGACCCTGTCGAACTCCTGGAACAGCCGTGCACGCAGCTCAGCCACCTGATGCGTAAAGGGCCGACCGTCAGACCAGGTGTCGAACCCCAATTCGGCATCCGAAATACAGGCTGGCAGCGACTCCAGAGGTTGCAGAGGTGGCTCTCCCAGTTTGCCCAACTCGTCAAGGATCGAGCTTACTTGGATATGCGCAGGCAGATCCCGCGCGATGTCCGGAAGCGCTTCCGGCACCGAAGCACGCGGACCCGGAGGTGTGACATTCAGGTCGACAAGCTCGCGATCCGCGCCTTGCAACAGACGGGTCGAAAGGCGCTGCTGCAGGCCATCGCGATCCAGTTGCAGAAGGGGGGCAACGATTTCAATTGTTGGCGCTTCGGCCTGTGGACGACGTTTGGAAGTCTGCTCTGGGATCACAATCGATGGAATGTCCAGACTTGGCGGAGGCAAGGCTTTATGCGCCGCTATGTCCACAACGATCATCGTATCCTTGTACAAAAAAGCGGTCGCCGCGCAATCACAGGCGAAATCCAGCTCAAGCGGCGCGCCGGGATCGGCCTGCGATATCGCCTCAAGCCGGCCTGCGGACAATCGTGCAAAGACCGATCCGGTCTTGAATTCCACGTCGTCCAATTCGACCGCCAGGCGCGCACCGTTTTTCCGGTGGGCGAGGCTCCAGTTGGTGCCCGCAGGAACGCTGAGAACAAGCCGCGTGAAGCCGTCATGTTCGCCGGACCGCACCGGAACATCCTTTGCCAGCACTCCAGTTGCCGATGCGCTCAGGCCAAGGGTCAGGAGCAAAACCCGGATCATGCTGCTGCCTGCTTGATCTCTTTCAAGGCTTCTTCCAATTCGGTGAAGCCGGGGCGATTGTGGGTCGGCGTGTTCTGGCGACCAACCTCGATACACATTGCGGGGTTGTGATTGTGCAAGTTGGCAACCAGAACTTCCCGGATCAGTTGATAGAAGTGATTGTCTTCCTCCACGACCGCTTTCAGCTTTCCGGCGAAGGGGCCGACCAGACCGTAGGCCAGAAAGACGCCCAGGAAAGTCCCGACAAGGGCACCACCGATCAACTTGCCCAAGACCTCGGGCGGTTGGTCGATCGAGCCCATGGTCTTGATCACACCGAGAACCGCCGCAACGATTCCCAGTGCCGGCAACCCGTCCGCCACGGTTTGCAGGGCGTGGCTGGAATGCATGGCGTGGTGGAAATTGGCATCCATCCGCTTTTCCAGAACCTCTTCAACCTGATGGGGATCGTCATAGTTCATCGCCGCCGACCGCATGGTGTCGCAAATCAGGTCCACCGCCTCTTTGTCCGCCTGTATTTTGGGGAAAGCCGTAAAAATGGCCGAGTTTTCAGGGTCTTCGATGTGCTGCTCGAGCTCGACCGGATTTGAACGGGCAAGCCGGATCAGCGAGAACAGAAGGCATAGCAGATCGCGGTAGTCCTCGGGCTTCCATTTCGGGCCTTTGAAAACCTTGCCCAGATCCTTGACCGTGTGTTTGACCGCCGACATGTCATTGCTGATCAGAAAGGCGCCGATGGCGGCCCCGCCGATCATCATCATCTCGAACGGCAGAGATTTGAGGATGATGGCCATCTTGCCGCCGGCGGCGAGGTAGCCGCCGAACACCATTACGAAAATAACGACGATTCCAAGAATTCCGATCATGTGGTCTCTCCGGCAGAGCGGTCTTTGAGGGTGGGGCTCATGGCGGCTACTCAGTGGGGGCGTTGGCGTTGCGTCCGGCCATTACGACGCTGATGGTATAGGCGGCCTCGGGGCTGAGACCGGCCATCACACCCGCAGCAGCCTCAGGCGGCATACGCGACAGGAAACCGGCCGCAAAAACCGGGTCCATCGTTTCGAACAGCGCCGCGGCGTCCTTGGGCTTCATGTTCTGATAGACATCGGTCAGACGGGTAAGGTCGGTTTCAGCCGCCTTGTCCGCCACGGCCAATGTTTCGCGCAGCGATGCCTCGGCCTCTTGCAATGCGGAAAGGCGCGTCGCAATGGCCTCGTTGGCAATCTCCAGGGCACGCTCCCTGTCGCGCAGCGCGCTCTCACGCTGTTTGACGGCTGCTTCCCGACGCAGCAATTCGGTCAGCAAGGCTTGCATGTCCGGTTTTTCGTCCGAGCCGGCGCTGTGTGCAGAGACTTCCGAGGGGTCAGGCCCCCTTGCCAAAGCCGGCCCAGCCTCAAGCGCCAGCCGTATGATGGCGGAACTGATCATCAAGGCTGAAATGAGGGTCAGAACGCCACCACGTGGTCGACGCTGGGCAGGTTGCAGGCTGCGCATCAGGATCGGGCCTCGCTACCTTGCGCCTTGTGCCTGAAGAACAATACGCCCTTGGGAATCGGGGCCGGATCCTCTGCGGGGTCGTTGGTGGATTTGACCTCGGCTTCCGGCCTGGATGGAATTTGTTCCACAGCCGCAGGCTCGGCGGGTTGCTCGGGGTCCTTTGGCCCGACCTCTTCTTCCAACGAGACCGGTTCTACCTCAAGAGGTGAAGGCTTTTTGGTTTCGGCCGAGGAATTTGCAGGCTCTTCAGCCGCGGGTTTGTCCACGGGGATCACGTCGTGCATCGACGCCATGATCAACTCAAGCCGCTGTGCGACTGACTCGGCGCGCACGGTCAGATCCTGCAGTTTGTGCCCGGACTGGTCAGATGCAGCACGCGCGGCATCCAGGGATTTTTTCAGTTCTTCCGCCTGTGCGGACAGCACGGAAACCGCGCCACCGACGCCCCGCTCCAGGTCCGTGAACCGCCTGAGGCGTCGGGACAGAACAAAACAGTACAATCCGGCCCCCAAGGCGCCGGCGACCAGCAGAATGTCCGAGATCAGTTCCAATTTCGCCTCCTAGTTCAATACGAATTCCGTGACCAGAACGTCACGTACCCGACCTTCGCCAACGACGATGCCGATGCGCCGCAGCAGGTGCCCGCGGATGCGAACCAGAGCCAGCGAGTCTTCGAGGTCAGACAGGTTGATGGCCCGGAGATAGCCGTTCATCACGTCCATGATGCGGGGAATCATCTTTTCCACCTCGGCCTCGTGACCGGCGGCCACCTCAAGTTGCGCGTGGAATTTCAGATGGCGCGAATCGCCGGAATTCACGGACACGATCACGGGCGGCAGGTCGACGAACCCGACGTCCGGCAACGCATCGATTGCATCTCCGACGTCCGCGTTTTCCGCTGTTTTTCCCTCCGCCTCTGGGGCTTTTTCCAAAAACCCGGACGCGGTCACATAGTACCCGCCCGCAGCACCCAGCAGCGCCAGAACCACGCCAATCATCAGTCCCTTTTTACCCGACTTCTTCGGGCCTTCTGCCTCATCCACGGTCGCGTCTGTCATGGCGTCCTCATTCTTGCGTTCGGCACCCGTCATAACCCCGCAGGGACTAACCGATTGTTAAGGGCAATCGTTCAAACAGGGCACGAGCCGCACAGAATGTCGGCGAGTCGGAGGTGAGCGTGCAGCAGATCGGAACTGTCTGGGCAAGTTTGGGCAGGCGCAAACAAATCATCGTGTCGGGCGCGGCTGTCGTCGTGTTCCTGAGTGTCCTGGCGATGTCGCGGTTGGTGACGTCTCCGTCCATGACACTCCTCTATGCGGGGCTGGAAAGCGGGGCGGCGGGGGATATCGTCCGGGCCCTGGATCAACGCGGTGTGACCTACGAGATTCGTGGCGGCTCAATCTATGTTCCGGGCTCGCAACGCGACGAGTTGCGCATGACACTGGCAAGCGAGGGTCTGCCTGCAAATGGCAGCCGGGGTTATGAACTGCTGGACACGCTGAGTGGGTTCGGTACGACCTCGCAGATGTTCGACGCTGCCTATTGGCGCGCCAAGGAAGGTGAATTGGCACGAACCATCGTCAGCAGCCCTCATGTAGGGCAGGCGCGGGTTCACATTGCCAGCGGGTCCACAAGCCCGTTCCAGCCCAGCGTTTCGCCAACCGCTTCGGTCTATCTGGTGCCATCCGGGGCCAAGATCACGGTTGAGCAGGCCAAGGCGATCCGTTTTCTGGTGGCCTCCGCCGTGACCGGCCTCGCGCCCGAGGATGTTGCGGTGATCGATTCCACCGGCGCCGTGATCGGCCCGCAAGAGACGGCGGTTGCCGCCGACACTGCCGATGACAAGGCCAAGGTCCTGCGCGACCGCGTCCTGCGGCTGGTCGAGGCGCGCGTCGGACCTGGCAATGCGGTGGTCGAAGTCAGTGTCGACACGGTTACCGAGACCGAATCCATAAGAGAGCGGCGGTTCGACCCCAAGGGCCGTGTCGCAATCAGCACCGATGTCGAGGAACGGTCGGATACCTCCCGCAATCAATCGTCTGATGTGACGGTCGCGTCCAACCTGCCGGACGGGGACGGCAATGGCAGCGATGAATCGAATTCTTCAGCCACGCAAACCCGCGAGCGGATCAACTATGAGGTTTCAGAGACCGAGCTTGAAGTTCTGCGGGTGCCGGGGGCCATCAAACGCCTGACGGTTGCCGTGCTGGTCAACGGAACCCGAACAACGGACGCCACCGGTGCCGAGGTTTTTATGCCGATGGCACAGCCGGAACTGGACGCTCTGGAAGAGCTTGTCGCCTCGGCCGTGGGCTTCAATGCGGATCGCGGGGATGTCATCACGCTGAAATCCCTGGAACTGCCCAATGTCGAACCGCAAGGAACATTGGCGACCGCTTCGGTCTGGCAAAGCATCCATCTGGATACGATGTCGCTGATACAGATGGCAGTGTTGGCCATCGTATCGCTGGTCATGGGGCTGTTCGTGATCCGGCCGATCCTGATCGGTTCGGCCGCAGTGCCAGCCTTGCCGCCTGCCGCAGCCTCCGCCGAGGGCGGCGCGCCATATCTTGTCGGTGAAATCTCAGATGCTGATGGACAGGAATTCAGCGCTCTCACCGGCCAGGGTGAAAACGGAGGCTCTGTGCCTGCGATTGGGTCCACGGCAAGCGAAGATGCGGTCGGCCGTCTGCGCGCCATGATCGGGGACAAACAGGAAGAGACGGTCGAAATTCTGCGGAGCTGGCTGGAAGAAAACGAGGAGAAGGTTTGATGTCGATCGCCCACCTGCTCGAGGATTTCACGGCTCAGGCCGACGGCGCGGATCTGCGATTGCTGGACGAAGAAGCTTTGGAGGAAGAGCGGCTTGCCGCTTTCGAACGCGGATATGGTGCGGGGTGGGAGGATGCGTTGCAGGCCCAAACCCAAGGTCGTGCTGCGCTGGCCGAGGATATGCGGGCAGCCTTCTCCGACATGTCCTTCACCTACCAGGAAGCTCTGACCCGGATGACCTTGTCGCTTGAACCGATGTTCAGCGCTCTGGTTCAGACCGTTCTTCCCCAGGCGTTGGATCGGGGGCTTGTTGCTCGTGTGATCGAGCAGTTGAGCGAAATGGCCAAGGCGCAGGTTGCACAACCGATCCTTCTGTTGGTTCCACCCGGTGTTGAAGGGGATGTCGAGGCGTTGTTGCCCGCCGACATAACGCCCCTCCCCAAGGTCGTCGCGGACCCCGAGTTGCTGCCGGGTCAGGCGCGGTTGCAGGTCGGCACTGCCCGGTCCGAGGTTGATTGCACCGCGCTGCTGGACGCGATCGCCACCGCTTTCGACGCATATGTTTTTGAGGCAAAAGAGGCTTTGTCAAATGAGTGACGCACCTGCATCCAAACCTGAAAGACCCAATCCGTTTGAAGCCGTTCCCATCGAGGTGACGGTTTCCGTCGGTCGGGCGCGCCCCTTGATACGCGACCTGTTGACCATGGGTGAGAACGCCGTTCTGACCTTGGACAAACGGGTCGAAGATCCGGTGGATCTGTATGTCGGCGACCAATTGGTCGCTCGTGGCCTGCTCGAGGAAATGGAGGGGGACAATGCCGGTCAATTGGCGGTGCGTCTGACCGAGATTTCGGATTTCCAGAACGGACTTGGATGATGCGCCGGGCGGCCTGGTGTGCAATTGCGATCCTTGTGCTGACGCCAGCACTGGCATCGGCACAGGAGCTGTCGCTGTCGTTGGGCGACGGCGGATCCATATCGGCGCGAACCATTCAGTTGATCCTGCTGATCACGGTGCTCAGCCTGGCACCCGGCCTTGCGATCATGGTGACCTGTTTCCCCTTTCTGGTCACGGTACTGGCCATTCTGCGGCAGGGGATTGGGTTGCAACAGTCCCCGCCCAACATGCTGATCGTCAGCCTGGCGCTGTTTCTGACCTACTTCATCATGGAGCCGGTTTTTACCCAGGCTTGGGACACCGGGATCCGCCCGATGGTCGAAGAAACACTTGCGGTAGAGCCTGCATTGGAACGTGCCATGGTGCCGTTCCGCGAGTTCATGGCGGCGCGGCTGGATGGTGACACGTTTCGGGCCATGGCGGCCTTGCGCCCCGACACCGCGTCGATGGAGCTGTCGCCGGAGGCGCCACTGTCGGTTCTCATGCCGTCGTTCATGCTGTCCGAGGTTGCCCGCGCGTTCCAGATCGGATTCCTGATATTTCTACCGTTTCTGATCATCGATCTTGTAGTGGCCGCGGTACTCATGTCGATGGGGATGATGATGGTGCCGCCCGCCACGGTTTCGCTGCCGTTCAAACTGGCGTTTTTCGTGATTGCAGATGGGTGGTCCCTGATCGCCAGTGCCTTGGTGCGAAGCTATTCCTAGCCTGCGTGTGGACGGTCTCAGCGCCGGATTTGCAGCCGCGCCCGCAGACCCTGATCACCCGCTTCAAAGCGCAGCGAGCCGCCATGCTGCTCTGCGACGGTTGCAACGATTGTCAGGCCCAGTCCGAACCCGTCGGACGACCCGATGTTCGAACCACGCCGGAACGGGGCCATAAGCGCCTCGATATCCGAAACGGACAAGTTGGTTCCCTTGTCTTCGACGACAATCGTGGCGGTTTCCGCGTCGGTTTCCAGTTCAACCGTTGCGTGGCGCCCGTATTTCAGCGCGTTGTCGATCAGGTTCGTCAACGCCCGTTTCAATGAGATCGGTCGCGCCATGACAAGGATGCGGCGGGTTTCCGGAAGCGAGCCATGCCCGCGCCGCGACATGAAGAGCGACGCCGCGCCCTCCACCTCGACCGGGGCGACCTGTTTCAGGGTCACAGGCAGATCCATGTCCTGATAGTCGGCAACCAGCGACTCGACCAGTGAGGTGAGGGAGATTTGGCGCGGGTCCTCGATGCTCAGTTCCGAGCGGGTGTAGGTCAACACGCTTTCGATCATGCCCGTCATCTGGTCGACATCGGACTCCAGCTTCTCTCGCAATTCGGCGTCCGGAATCAGCGCCGCGCGCAGACGCACGCGGGCCGCTGGCGTACCAAGGTCGTGGCTGACGCCGGACAGGACCGTGGCACGCTTTTCCAGCTGTGCGCGTTCGTCCTCCAGATGCGTATTGACCGCCGATACGATGTCGCGCAGTTCGGCCGGCCCGGACATGTCGTAGCTGTCCGGACCCCCGCTGCGCCGGCGGTCACGCAGCGACTGGGAGAACCGCGAAAAGCTGTCTGTCACATTGCCGACCGATGTCAGAATGATCGCAAGTGCCACGACGGCCAGAAAGATCGCGGGCAGGCGCAGGTCGGTCGGGACCGCATCGCACCCCCAGACCTGCGTACCGTCGATCTTCTGCCAGGCGCCCTGACCGAACCGGGCCACCAGAATGGGTTCGCTGCAATAGGTGGCCAGCAGGCGTGTCAGGTTGCCCATCTTCTGCGGCCCGGTCTGGTCGCTGCCTGACACGATGTCGGATACCGGATAGACCAGCCGGTCGGACAAGACCGCAAGCGTCAGGTTCCGTCCGCTAAGCGGTGCGGAACTGTCGGTCAGAATGGACAGGTTGGTCAGAAACCGGCGTCCTGCAAGGTCGGGCAACTGCTCGAATTCTCCCGCATCGGCCAGACTTGATGCCTCGGGCGGCAGTGGCGTGATCAATACGTCGGGATGCGAGGCGCGACCGGTGCGCAGATCTTCGTAGACCGAGAACCCGGCAACATAGGCCCGGGTCAGATAGGCGTCCCAGTTGCGAACGGATGAAAACCACAGTCCTGCCGCCAGCAGCCCGGCAGCAAACGCACCCAGGCTCCAGGCCCAGCCCAGATCCCGCAGGCGCAGGGTCATGCCTCCTGTTCCACGGTGACCTCGCAGGCGAAGACATAGCCGACACCGCGGGCCGTGCGCAGCATCTGCGGATCTTTGGGGTTGGCCTCGATTTTGGAGCGCAGCCGCCCCACCAGAACGTCGATGGCCCGACCCTGCGCTTCGGGCTTGTCACCGGTGCCGGTCACGTCCAGCGCGGCGGCGATCTCGTCGCGGGTCAGCGGAATGTGCGGGTTGGCCAGCAGCACCTTGAGCAACGCGGTTTCGCGCTGCGACAGCGACACCTGGTACCCGTCCGGGGCATGCACCTCGTCGCGTTTGCCGTCATAGACCCATCCGCCAAAGCGGAACGTGCGGATCCGCCGGCGATAGGCCAGCGATGGCGTGCGCCGCGCGCGCTGCATCACCGCGCGCACACGCGCCAGCAGCAGTTGCGGGTTGAACGGCTTGGCGATGTAGTCGTCGGCGCCCACCTCGTACCCGGCCATGCGCTGATGATCGGCAGACAGGGCCGACACGAAGATGATCGGCACGTCCTGCTCGCGGCGCAGCCGGGCGCAGATCTCGACCCCGTTCTCGTCACCCAGCATCACGTCCAGAAGGATCAGGTCGATGCGGCCTGACTTCAGGTGTGCCTGCACCTCGCGCTCGGTGGCTGCTGGCAGGGCAATGAACCCGTTCTGGTGAAAGAACTGGGTCAACATCGACCGGATTTCCGGATCGTCATCCACAACCAGCAGACGTGGAATGCTCACGCTGTTCCTCCCCGATTTCCCCCTCGACGCTGCCCTCAATTGTAACGGACTGCAACAGATTCAAGGTCAACGTAACACGCTGTAACAAAAGGCGGGAAAATTTGCAGCCCGCGCCGGATACATGGGATATTTGCCATTGCCAGACGGCAAGCGGCTGCCGGTAATGTCCCGCATCGCTGCCCCGCGGCAGCAAACAAGGATCTGGGAGGATACCAAACATGAAACGTTTCGCACTCGCCACGGCGTCATCGCTGGCCGTTCTGGCTGGCACGTCGGTGATGGCCGAACCGCAGGCCGAAGTTCTTCACTGGTGGACGTCGGGCGGCGAGGCCAAGTCGGTCGCCGTTCTGCAGGAAGAGTTCGCGGCCAATGGCGGCACCTGGACGGATATGCCCGTTGCAGGCGGCGGCGGAGACGCGGCGATGACCGCGCTGCGCGCCCGCGTTCTGGCCGGCAACGCGCCGACCGCCGTTCAGCTGAAAGGCCCGGCGATCCAGGAATGGTACGAAGAGGGTGTTCTGGCGGACATCTCGAACGTTGCCAAGGCCGAGGGCTGGGCCGAAGTCCTGCCCGCCTCGATCGCGGCGCATATGCAATGCGAAGGCACCTGGTGTGCCGCACCGGTCAACGTGCACCGTATCGACTGGATCTGGGCAAATGCCGACATCCTGGCCGCCAATGACATCGAGATGCCGACCACCTGGGACGAGTTTAACGCCGCTGCCGAGAAGCTGCAGGCCGCAGGCATCATCCCGCTGGCCCATGGTGGTCAGGCCTGGCAAGACGCAACCGTCTTCGAAGCAGTTGCGCTGGGCATCGGCGGACCCGAGTTCTTCAAGAAGGCCTTTGTCGATCTGGACCCCGAGACTCTGACCTCGGACACGATGGTTCAGATTTTTGACCAGATGCGCACCCTGCGCGGGTTCGTTGATGAGAACTTCTCGGGCCGCGACTGGAACCTGGCCACCGCCATGGTCATGAACGGTGAGGCCGCCTTCCAAATCATGGGTGACTGGGCCAAGGGTGAATTCCTGGCCGCGGGCAAGGTCCCCGGCGAAGACTTCCTGTGCGCCTCGACCCCCGGTGACGGCTATCTGTACAACGTCGACAGCTTTGCCATGTTCGACGTGGACGGCGACGACAAGCGCGCCGGTCAGGAACTGCTCGCCAAGCTGATCGTGGCCCCCAAGTTCCAGGAAGTGTTCAACCTGAACAAGGGGTCGATTCCGGCGCGGACCGACGTCGCACTGGACAAGTTCGACATCTGCGCCAAGATCTCGGCCGAAGACATGGGCGCTTCGTCCGCCAATGGCTCGCTGCTGCCGTCCTACGCGCATGGCATGGCGCTGCGCGGTGCGCAGGCTGGTGCGATCACCGACGTCGTGACCGCACATTTCAACTCGGATATGTCCTCGGCTGACGCGGTTCAGCAACTGGCGGACGCGGTGGCAAACAGCTACTGATCCAACACGCTCTGCCCCCTATACTGCGGGGCAGAGCATCTTTCCCCGGAGGAAAAAATGTCCGAATGGCTGGAAAACCACCTTCCCAAGGTGGTGCTGGCACCGTCGTTCATCGCCGTATTGATCTTTGTCTACGGATTTATCGGATGGACCGCCTGGGTGTCGCTGACCCGATCGAAACTGCTGCCGAAATACGAGATCAAGGGCTTCATCCAATATGACCGCCTGTTTGACTCGCCCCGCTGGGACACGGCGATCAACAACCTTTACGTCTTTGGCGCGCTGTTCATCGTGATCGCGATGGTGCTGGGCCTGCTGCTGGCGATCCTGCTGGATCAGAAGATCCGCGTCGAAGGCGCGATCCGCACGATCTATCTCTACCCGATGGCGCTGTCGATGATCGTGACCGGCACCGCGTGGAAGTGGATCCTGAACCCGGGTCTGGGTATCGAGGCCATGGTCCAGGGCTGGGGCTTTCCGAATTTCAAGTTCGACTGGCTGGTGAACCCGGACTACGCGATCTACACGATCGTCATCGCCGCGATCTGGCAGAGCTCGGGTTTTGTCATGGCGCTGTTCCTGGCCGGGCTGCGCTCGGTGGATGGTGAGATCATCAAGGCCGCGCAGGTCGATGGCATCCCCACCTGGCGGATCTATACGGCAATCATCATTCCGTCGATGGCTCCGATCTTCCTGTCGGCCTTCATCGTGTTGGCGCACCTTGCGATCAAGAGCTTTGACCTTGTCATTGCCCTGACAGGCGGTGGTCCGGGTTACGCAACCGATTTGCCCGCAACATACATGTACGCGATGGCGTTTTCGCGCGGCGATATCGGCCAGGCGGCGGCGTCCGCGATGATCATGATGCTGGTCGTCTTTGCCATCGTGGTTCCTTACCTCTACTCAGAACTGAGGGCGAAAAATGACTGATCTGTCGATGCCCCAAACCCGAACCCGCAGCCAGAGTGCCACGGGCAAGATTGCCCTGCGTTGGTTGCTGTATGTCCTGCTTGGTCTTTTTGCGCTCTACTACCTGATGCCGCTTTTCGTGATGCTGACCACATCGCTCAAAAGCCTCGAGGAAATTCGTACGGGATCGCTGATCTCGCTGCCGCGCGAGGTCAGTCTGGATGCCTGGAAAACCGCCTGGTCAGGCGCCTGCACCGGTATCCAGTGCGAAGGCCTGCGGCCCTATTTCTGGAACTCGGTCCTGATTGCGGTCCCTGCCGTGGCAATCTCGACCCTTCTGGGGGCGTTGAACGGATTTGTCGTCGCGCAGTGGCGTTTCAAAGGGGCCAACATCATCTTTTCTCTGATGCTGTTCGGTTGCTTCATCCCGTTCCAAGTGGTCCTGCTGCCGATGGCGCGTCTGCTGGGCATGATGGGGATCGCCGGAACCATTCCGGGCCTGATCTTCGTCCACGTGATCTATGGGCTTGGCTTCACAACGCTGTTCTTCCGCAACTACTACGTCACCATCCCGGCCGAGCTGACCAAGGCGGCGCGAGTGGATGGTGCCGGGTTCTTTCGGATCTTCTGGTCGATCTTCCTGCCGCTGTCGCTGCCCATCATCGTGGTGACCGTGATCTGGCAGTTCACCCAGATCTGGAACGATTTCCTGTTCGGCGTTTCGTTCAGCCAGGCGGGCACGCAGCCCGTGACCGTGGCGCTCAACAACATCGTCAACTCAACCACCGGCGTCAAAGAGTACAACGTCGACATGGCCGCCGCGATCATCGCGGGGCTGCCGACGCTGCTCGTCTATGTCGTTGCCGGTAAGTATTTCATCCGCGGCCTGACCGCCGGTTCCGTGAAGGGATAACCCATGGCTCCCATCCTCGATATCCAAAACCTGTACAAGAATTACGGCGCAACCGAGATTCTGAAGGACATCAACATCTCGATCGAACCGGGCGACTTCCTGGTGCTGGTCGGCCCTTCCGGCTGTGGCAAGTCGACCCTGCTGAACTGCATCGCCGGGCTCGAGCCGATCTCGGGCGGGACGCTGTCGATTGGCGGCAAGGACATGACTCATGTCAGCCCCAAAGACCGCGACATCGCGATGGTGTTCCAGTCCTACGCCCTGTACCCGACCATGTCGGTGGCCAAGAACATCACCTTTGGCATGAAGGTGCGCGGCGTCGATCAGGCAACTCAGGACGCCAAGCTGAAAGAGGTCGCCTCGCTTCTGCAGATCGAGCCGTTGCTGAACCGCCGCCCCAGCCAATTGTCGGGTGGTCAGCGACAGCGTGTGGCAATGGGCCGGGCTCTGGTGCGTGACCCCAAGCTGTTCCTGTTCGACGAACCGCTGTCGAACCTCGACGCCAAGCTGCGGGTCGAGATGCGGACCGAGATCAAGAAGCTGCATCAGACGCTGGATGCCTCGATCGTCTATGTGACCCATGATCAGATCGAAGCGATGACCCTGGCCACCAAGATCGTGGTGCTGAAGGGCGGTGTGGTGCAGCAGATCGGCACTCCGGCCGAGATCTACAACCGCCCCGCCAACCTGTTCGTGGCCGATTTCATGGGCTCGCCGGCGATGAACCTGATCCCGGCGCGGGTCCAGCGCAACGGGACCGGCACGCAGGTCGCCATTGCGCGGGATGGGGCTGACCCGATCGTGCTGACGGATACGCGCGATCTGGACCTGCCCGAAGAAGTGATCCTGGGCCTGCGCCCCGAGGACATCGCTGAATCCGGGTTCCGCGCTGGTGCCGGTGTGCAAGAGGCCGCCTGCCTGGTCGATATGGTCGAACCGGCGGGTGCCGATACCTACGTCGTGTCGGAACTGGGCGGCAAACAGGTCACCGCGCGCCTGCATGCCGAGACCAGTGCCAAGGCCGGTCAGATGCTGAACCTGGCCTTTGACATGAGCAAAGTGTCCTATTTTGCGAAAGCGACAGGCGAACGCCTGAACTGAGCCACGAAAAACGCCGCGCGGGGATCCTGCGCGGCGTCATCACTACTCTGACCGTTTGGTTCAGCCGGTCTTTTTCAGGTCATTGATCAGCTGATCCAGGTTGCCTTTGCGCGCATCCAGCATGGCGCCGATCTCGGTCCGCTCTGTCAGCAGCAGGTTCACCCCTTCGATGAACATGTTGTAGAACTTGTCGCGACCCGATTTGTCCGACACCAGGAAGGTCACTTCGAACGGTGCTTCGCCGCGCAGCTTGACGCTGCTGCGAACCTCGTAGCCGGCCTTGATCTTGCGGGCATTCTTGACGGTGACCTCACCCCCGATGAATTCGCGGAAGCGTCGACCGTATTTGCGCGAGATATACCCCTGGAAAGCCTTGGTGAATTCGCGCATCTGCGCATTGCTGGCGCTGCGCGCATCGGCGCCCAGCGCATAGCGCGCCATGATCGGAACGTCGGCATACTGCACGAAGATCTTTTCGAAATCGCGCAGCATGGCGCTTTCGGATTTGCCCGACTCGATTACGCGCGTGATGTCGGAAACGACGCTGTTGACCAGTTGTGTCGCGCTGGCCTCGGTCAACGCCAGGGTCTGCTGCGGAAGGCCAGCCACGGCCAGCCCGGCCAGGGCGGTGGCGGCAAAGGTACGGCGGTTCATGGCGTTATTCAGCATAGGGGTCCTCATATGGGTCCTCGTAAGGGTCAAGGTATGGGTCCCTGACCGGGTCGGTGCCGGTATCGGCGTAGGGATCGGAATACAGACCCAGATAGGCATCCTCATCGTCCCTTGCCAGTTCGAACCGGCGGTTTTGCAAATAGATCAGGCGGGCCTGAGCGTAACTGTCTGCGCTTTCGTACAGAATCGAGTCGACCGTGTCCGAGAATCTGCCCCGATCGCCCATCCGCCGTACCACCTCGGCATAGACGCCCAGGTTGTCGGCCGGTCGCGTCGGCGAGAAGTTGATCGGGTTCGAGAACAGGTTGACCACAACGCCGACCGCATCCCGGGTCGTCGAGGGGCCGTAGAACGGCAGTTCGACATAAGCCCCTTCGCCGAAGCCCCAGACATGAAGCGTTTCGCCGAAATCGGTATCAACCGGCGGCAGGTTCAACTCATCCGCCGGTTTGGACAGACCGAACCCGCCCACGGTCGAGTTGATCACGAACCGCAGCAGGGCGTTGCCCGACTGTTTCAGATTGCCCTGCAGCAGATAGTCGACGGCCTGTCCGGGCAACGAGATGTTTTCAGCGAAGTTGTTGAAGCTGGTGACCATCGGGTCGGGTACGATTTTCACATAGCCTTTCGAGGCCGGGCGGAACAGGAACCGGTCGACGCCCAGATTGAACTTGTGAATGCCGCGATTTGCGTTTTCGTAGGGGTCGAAGACCTCGCCGCGGGCCGCTGCGTCCTGGGGCTGCGACGCGCAGGCCGACAGAACCGCGAACAGCGACACTGCGACGATGTGCTTGAAACGGATCCGGTTGGACACGGTCTTGGTTACTCCCGATCGTCCGGATGTAATCCAGCCGGACACTCAATCAATACGTTTTCTCGTTGGCACAACGGACCAATTCAACGGCACATAGTCGTTTCGCACTCGAAAGGAAACTCCTAGCGTTTAACCCGCGCGCCGGACCCGGGTAAAGTGGCCTGCATTCAACACATCCGCATGAGTGGAGACCTGCCCAAATCGCGGGCAAATGCGAAATTGCCGGTTTCCGGCTTTTCGTGGGCGGTGTTCCCGGTTAGCGTCCGCCCGAGTCACATGAAGTTGAGGACAATCACATGAGCATCGCAGCCAAACTGGAATCCCTGGGCGTGACCCTGCCGGACGCCCCCGCACCGGCAGCCAATTACGTCCCGTTCGTGCGGGTGGGCAACATCGTCTATGTGTCGGGCCAGATCTCGAAGGACGATGCGTTGATCACCGGCAAGCTGGGTGCCGATATGGATGTCGCTGCCGGTGCGGCGGCGGCCCGGGTCTGCGCGATCAACCTGCTGGCCCAGGTCAAGGCCGCCTGCGGCGGGGACATCGACAAGCTGGTGCGGGTGATCAAACTGACCGGCTTCGTGAACTCGACCGCCGATTTCACCGACCAGCCGCAAGTGATCAACGGCGCGTCCGACTTCCTGGTCGAGGCGCTGGGCGATGCGGGTCGCCATTCGCGTTCGGCCGTCAGTGCCGCGTCGCTGCCGCTGGGCGTCGCGGTTGAGATCGAAGGGATTTTCGAGATCCAATGACACCGTCTCTGCCTCGTGTGTTCATGGGCGCGCCGATTGCGCATCGGGCGCTGCATGACATTCGCCAGACCCGCCCGGAAAACAGCCGGGCTGCCATCCGGGCCGCCATTGCTGCGGGTTACGGGATCGAGATTGACCTGCAGCTGACGTCGGACGGCCATGCCATGGTGTTCCACGATTATGACATGGCGCGCCTGACCGGCCAGTCCGGCGCGATCCAGCAGATCACCCGGGCCGAGGCCGCGGACCTTCCGCTGCTGCACGGGGACGAGGGTATCCCCTCGCTTGAGGAAGTTCTGCAACTGGTGGCGGGCCGCGTGCCGTTGCTGATCGAGTTCAAGGATCAGCACGGTGCGATGGGGCCTGTGGACGGGCGGCTGGAGCAAGACGCGGTCGCGCTGCTCAAGTCCTATGACGGCCCGGTCGCGCTGATGTCATTCAACCCCAACTCGGTGGCCGAGCTGGCCCGGCTTGCGCCGGAGATGCCGCGTGGGTTGACGACCTGTTCCTACAAGCCCGAAGTCGAGCATCTGCCGGCCGAGGTCTGCGACCACCTGCGCGAGATCCCCGATTTCGACCGGGTTGGCGCCAGCTTCATCAGCCACGAGGTGCAGGACCTGTCCCGCCCCCGCGTGGCCGAGTTGAAGGCGCAAGGCGTGCCGATCCTGTGCTGGACGGTGCGCTCGGCCGAACAGGAGGCCGAGGCGCGCAAGGTGGCCGACAACGTGACCTTCGAGAACTATCTGGCCGCCATTCCGGGTTGAACCCGGCTGCCGGCGTCACAGATAGTTCAGGGGACGCAGGAGGGCACATGGACCAGTCACAGATCGAGATACGGGTTCTGTCGGCGCTGGATCAGATCCCGGCGGCCGAATGGGACAGTTGCGCCTGCCCCGAGGCCGCCGACGGCACCCGCCCACTGGACCCGTTCACCACGCATCGGTTCCTGCGCGCGCTGGAAGACAGCGGCTCGGTCGGGCGGGGCACCGGCTGGCAGCCGCAATACCTGACCGCCTATCTGGACGGCCTGCTGATCGGGGCCGCGCCGATGTATGCCAAGTCGCACAGCCAGGGCGAATACATCTTCGATCACAGCTGGGCCCATGCCTATGAAAACGCGGGCGGGCGGTATTACCCGAAATTGCAGATCGCGGTGCCCTTCACCCCGGCCACCGGGCGGCGGTTTCTGACACGGCCCGGCTATGACGGGATCGCCATGTCGGCGCTGGTGCAGGGGGCGGTGCAACTGGCCGCCGACAATCGCCTGTCGTCGCTGCACGTCACCTTCTGCACCCGGGACGAGGCGCTGGCCGGGCAGCAGATGGGCCTGCTGGCGCGCGACTCGCAGCAGTTTCACTGGCTGAACGACGACTATGCCGATTTTGAAGCCTTTCTGACCGCGCTGTCCTCGCGCAAGCGAAAGAACATCCGCAAGGAACGGGCGCAGGCCAATGCCTTTGGCGGCGAGATCCGCACCCTGACCGGCGCCGATCTGCGCCCCGATCACTGGGACGCGTTCTGGGAGTTCTATCAGGACACCGGCGCGCGCAAGTGGGGCTCGCCCTATCTGACGCGGCAATTCTTTGACATCGTTCACGAAACCATGGCCGATGACGTGGCGCTGGTGCTGGCCGAGCGGGGCGGATACCCGATCGCGGGGGCGCTGAACTTCATCGGGCGCAAGACCTTGTTCGGGCGCTATTGGGGCTGCAACGAACATCACCCCTGCCTGCATTTCGAACTGTGCTACTATAGGGCGATCGACTTTGCCATCGCGCATGGTCTTGACCGCGTCGAAGCCGGCGCGCAGGGAGAACACAAGCTGGCGCGGGGTTATCTGCCCACGCGCACGCACAGCCTGCACTGGATCGCCGATCCCGGCTTTGCGGACGCCGTCGCGCGGTATCTCGAGGCCGAGGCCCGCGCGGTGGGGGAAGAGATCGAAATTCTGACGGATTACGGCCCGTTCAGAAAAGCCAACCCGGAGGAACAGCAATGAGCGAACTTCTGTCGACCGAGACCCGTGGCCCGCTGCTGGATCCGCTGTTCAAGAACGGCTGGACCATGGTCAAGGATCGTGACGCGATCACCAAGACCTTTATCTTCGACGATTTTGTCGATGCCTTCGGCTGGATGACCAAAGTGTCGATCTTTGCGGAAAAATGGAACCATCATCCCGAATGGTCCAACGTCTACCGCACGGTCGAGGTGGTGCTGACCACTCATGACGTGGGCGGCCTGTCGTCTCAGGACGCCAAGCTTGCGCGCAAGATGGACAGCCTGCTTTAGCCGCGGTCGCCCCGCGACCCCATGCCCCCAGCCAACATCGCTACCTCGCCCAGACGACGGAACTCGGCCGGGGTCACGGTACCGTCGCTCACGTCGATGTCGCGCGGGATTCCGGCGGTGCGATTGCCCATCATCCGTACGCTACGCGCCGCCGGATTGATGTCCAGACAGCGCGTCTGATAGCAGGTCAGACCTGCCGTATTGATCTGAATGTGCGCTTGCCCGTCTGGCCCGGTCACGACCGGCGCCTGCGGGACGTCGCACGCTGCCAGCAGAACGACCGCGCCAAGCCAATAAAATACTCTCATGCCTGCGCTCCTATTGGTCACAGGGTCAGCCGTGCCGGGGCGCCGGGCCTCAATCCAACTGACCGTTCCGGTCTTTGTCCGCAGACAGGAAATCGTCATTCATCTGCGAGTCATACTCTGACCGAGAGATAGAGTTGTCGCGATTGCGGTCAATCTTCTGGAACATCTTGATATCCATGAACGGCTTGGCCTCGTCCAGACCGAGCGTGCCGTTCTTGTCATCGTCCATCTCCTGATAGGCATAATCCGAAAAGGCATCGAATTCGTCGCGCGACAGGAAACCGTCGTTGTTGGCGTCGATCGCGTTCAATTCGCGCTCATTCAGTTCGGCCACGCTGTCTGCGGCGGCTGGTGCTGCCATCATCAGGGCCGTCATCAATAGAACCGAGTGTTTCATCCTGACGCTCCTCAGCATGCGAATCTCTGGCCTTCGACCCCGCCGGCCACGGCGCCGGCTGCGGTCAGAATATCCTTGCCCGACCCACCGCCGAACTGGTTGCCGATGGCGCCGCCGATCAACGCGCCGCCCAGGGTGCCGCCAAGACAGGCGATTTCGTGCTGGCGCGCAGCCTGTTGCTGCGGTGTTGGCGCAGGCCCGCACGCGGTCAACAGCCCCGCGCCACCCAAAGTAATGACTGCTAGAATTCTTTTCATGAATGAGCTCCCGGTTCCCATGCAGGAACACTGGCACAATCCGCGGGTGCGGGCCAAGTTAATTGGCCTTCATCCAACGTGATCTGTGGCATGGCCCCGGTGCGCACCGGGGCCGTCCTGTCAGATGACTTCGAGCAAGCCTTCGCCAGCCGAAATCTCGCAGGCGCCGGGGCTTTCCTCCAGGTTCAGCGCCACGACCTTGCCGTCTTCGACCAGCATCGCATAGCGCTTGGAGCGCGCGATCAGGCCGGCTGGCGGGGCGTCGAAATCCATGCCGATCGCCTTGGTGAATTCCGAGGCCGGATCGGCCAGCATGGTCAGTCCGGCCGCAGTTGCGCCCGTGGCCTCGCCCCAGGCCTTCATCACGAAGGGGTCGTTTACCGACACGCAGATGATCTCGTCCACGCCTTTGGCCGCAAACTGGTCCTTGGTGCGCATGAAGCTGGGCACATGGGCCGAGTGGCAGGTGGGGGTGAACGCGCCGGGCACGGCAAAGATCACCACCTTGCGGCCCTTGATCTTGCTGGAGACCCGCACCTCTTCCGGTCCGTCAGCGCCCATCTGGATCAGGGTTGCTTCGGGCAGGGTGTCGCCGGTTGAAATCATCTTCATGCTCCTGTCGATTGAAATTGCAAACTCGCTCCTTGCCGCAATATAGGTGGGCGGGTGGCACAAGCCACGGGAAATTGACAGGGGGCGGACCAGATGAGCCATATCGTCGTGATCGGAGCCGGGCAGGCGGGGTCATCACTGGTGGCCGGGCTGCGCAAAGGCGGGTTTGACGGGGCGATCACCCTGATCGGGGCGGAACCCGTGCTGCCCTATCAGCGCCCGCCGCTGTCCAAGGCCTATCTGCTGGGCGAGATGGAGCTTGAACGGCTCTACCTGCGCCCCGAAAGTTTCTATGCCGAGAACGATATCACCCTGCGTCTGGGCCAGCAGGTGGGCGCGATCGACCCGGCGGCCAAGACCGTGACCATAAGCGGTGAGGTGATATCCTACGACCAGCTTGCCCTGACCACCGGCTCGCATCCGCGCCGCCTGCCTGCCGCGATCGGCGGAGACCTGGCGGCCGTGCATGTGGTGCGCACGCTGGCCGATGTGGACACGATGGCCCCCGCCGTCACCCAAGGCGCGCGGGCGCTGATCGTGGGCGGCGGTTATATCGGGCTCGAGGCCGCGGCGGTCTGCGCCAAACGCGGCGTGCAGGTGACGCTGGTCGAGATGGCTGACCGCATCCTGCAGCGTGTCGCGGCCCCCGAGACCAGCGACTATTTCCGCGCACTGCACAGCGCGCATGGCGTGGACATCCGCGAAGGCGTAGGGCTGGACCGGATCACCGGCGAGAATGGCAAGGTCACCGGCGCGGTGCTGGGCGACGGGACCGAACTCGAGGTCGATTTCGTGGTGGTCGGCGTGGGCATCGCTCCGGCCACCGAACTGGCCGAAGCGGCCGGGCTTGCCATCGAAAACGGTATCAAAACCGATGTGCATGGCCGCACCTCTGCCGCCGATATCTGGGCGGCGGGCGATTGCGCCTCGTTCCCCTACAAGGGCCGGCGAATCCGTCTGGAAAGCGTGCCCAACGCCATCGACCAGGCCGAGGTGGTGGCGCAGAACATGCTGGGCGCGGGCAAGGATTACGTGGCCACGCCCTGGTTCTGGTCGGACCAGTATGACGTGAAGCTGCAGATCGCCGGGCTGAACATGGGTTATGACCACGTCGTAACCCGTCCGGGCGAGGGAGCGACCACCTCGTTCTGGTATTACCAGGGCGATCAGCTGCTGGCCGTGGATGCGATGAACGACCCGCGCGCCTATATGGTCGGCAAGCGCCTGATCGACGCGGGAAAAACCGCCGATCCGGCGGTGGTGGCCGACCCCGCAGCGGATCTGAAACCGCTGCTCAAGGCGTGAGGATCATCGCCGGAGATTTCCGGGGCCGGGCGCTGGCCTCGGTCGGCAAGGGGGATGCGGGCGCGCATCTGCGCCCCACCACCGACCGGGTTCGCGAAAGCCTGTTCAACGTGCTGAACCACCTGATCGATTTCGACGGGCTGCGGGTGCTGGACCTGTTCGCCGGCACCGGCGCGCTGGGGCTCGAGGCGCTGTCACGCGGCGCGGCGCATGTCATCTTCGTCGATGACGGGCGGGTGGCGCAGGGGTTGATCCGCAAGAATATCGACCTGACCCGCAGCGCCAACCGCACCGCCCTGATCCGCCGCGACGCGACGCGGCTGGGCGATAATCCCGAAGCGCCGTTCGACCTGATCTTTCTCGACCCGCCCTATGGCAAGGGAATGGGGCAAAAGGCGCTGGTGGCGGCACTCAAGGGCGGCTGGCTGGCCGATGACACGCTGGTGGTCTGGGAAGAGAACGCCCCGATGGCCCCGCCCGAAGGCTTTACGCTGCACGATGCGCGCAAATACGGCGACACCCATGTCTCTCTGATGTGGCGGGACGGAACGCATGCATGATCTGGTAATCTTTGATTGCGACGGTGTCTTGGTCGACAGTGAAACGATCTCCAACCAAGTGATGGTCGACAACCTGGCCGGGTATGGGCTGAACCTGTCGCTGCAGGACTGCATGTCGATGTTCGTGGGCGGCACCATGTCGGGCGTCCGGGACTCGGCTCGCAAGATGGGCGCTGACCTGCCGGATGACTGGACCGAGCAGATCTATGCGCGGATCTATGATGTGCTGCGCGCGGGTGTTCCCGTGATTCCGGGAATCCCCGAGTTGCTGCGCCATCTGGACGAACAGCGCATTCCATTCTGTGTGGCCTCGAACGGGCGGCGCGAGAAGATGCAGATCACCTTGGGCCAGAACGGGCTGTGGGACAGGTTCCAGGGCGCGATCTTCTCGGCCCATGAGGTCGGCAGCGCCAAGCCCGAGCCGGGGTTGTTCCAGACCGCGGCCCGACATTTCGGTGCGAAGTCGCCCGTCGTCATCGAGGACAGTGCGAACGGTGTGACCGCCGCGATCCGGGCCCGGATGAGGTGCCTTGCCTATGCGCCGCACGATGACGGCGCGCGCCTGGCCGGGCTCGGGGCTGAAGTCATCCGTGACATGAAGGACGCGCCGCGGCTTTTGGGTCATTGACCGGCCTGTGCTAGACTGCGGTTATGGACCGCGCACTTTCACGCCCACTCTGGCCCGCCCGGTTCGAGGCGCAGGCCACCTCAGGACCCGAGCCACGGCCTCGGCCCGCACCCGTCTTCATTCAGGACGCGGTGACGTCATGGGGCCCGGACACCCTGCTGCTGAAGCTTCTGCGCGATCAGGCCGCCGATCAGGAGGAATAGGTCGGGTGGAACTTGCCGCCCGGTGACAGGGTAAAGATCTCGACCCCGTCTGCGGTGACGCCCACCGAATGCTCGAACTGCGCCGACAGCGACTTGTCGCGGGTCACGGCGGTCCAGTCATCGGCCAGCGTCTTGGTCTCGGGGCGGCCCAAATTCACCATCGGCTCGATGGTGAAGAACATGCCCTCTTCCAGAACCGCGCCGGTGCCGGGGCGGCCATAGTGCAACACGTTGGGCGGCGCGTGGAACACGCGGCCCAGCCCGTGCCCGCAGAAATCGCGCACCACGCTCATGCGGTGGGCTTCGACGTAAGACTGGATCGCATGGCCAATGTCACCGAAGGTGTTGCCCGGCTTGACCATCTCAATGCCTTTGAACAGGGCGTCGTGGGTCACCTGGATCAGCCGCTCTGCCTTGCGCGGCAGCTTTCCGGCCACATACATGCGCGACGTGTCGCCGAACCAGCCGTCGACGATCACGGTCACGTCGATATTCAGGATGTCGCCATCCTTGAGTTTCTTGTCCCCGGGAATCCCGTGGCAGACCACGTGGTTCACGCTGATGCAGCTGGCGTGCTGATAGCCTTTGTAACCGATGGTGGCCGATTTCGCGCCGGCGTCCTCGACCATCTGGGTGATGATCCGGTCGATCTCGCCAGTGGTCTGGCCGGGAAAGACATGCTCGGCAATATCATCCAGGATGCGCGCCGCCAGAGCCCCTGCCGCGTGCATGCCGGCAAAGTCAGCCTGTTCGTAGATGCGGATACCGTCCTTCGTCAGACGGCCACGATGCTCTTTCATTCGTGCGGGGCTCCAAAAAATTCTGCGCAGCATCCCTTCTACGCTGCTTGTGCAGAAAGTACCAGAGGGCGCAGGGTCGCGGGTGCCCGCCGGGGCAAGTACAACTCTTTTCGACAGATCAATGCAGCAGATTCTTCATGCACACAGCGGGAAATTCCATAGCCGTTTAAAAATGCCCACATTTTTGCTAGAGTATCAGTATTGATCAAAGCAAATTTGGAGAATGCAATGGCCTATCACGTTAATCGCGAACTATTTGCGAATGTTGTCGAAGCCGCAGTGCTGGACGAAGAGTTCAGAGCCAGATTATTGGATAACCCCAGTTCAACAATGAATAGCGTTGGAATGTGTGTCCCTGATTACTCGATTGGAGAATTCAATGAGGTTTTCCGGAATCGTGTTGATCCACTTTTGGCGGAGGCACAACGAATTCTGCAGGCCAATATGCCGCTGTCCGTCAAAAATCTACCAAGTTTTTCCTGCGCGGCCTGTACAGTAGCGGCCTGGACGGTGGCCGCTATAATCGTAGCCGTTGGCGCAGCTGGAGTCGCAACTCTTACTTTGACTTCTGCGCCTGTCATAGCGTTGGCGAGTTTTGTCGGGACTTCGGCCTTAGCTGCGCTGGTGTTCATTCAATCACTCGGTGCAACCATCGGAGGCGGAATTCTGGCAGTTGCAAAGGCTATTTGCACTTGGATTGGTGCGTGCCCGTAGTCAACGAAATTCATACATTTTCGATAGTCAGAGTTGCGCAGTTTCAGCGAGAAATCTGCGCAGTTTAAGTTCTATCGGAAAATGCTTTGTCCAAAGTAACCTCTTCCGGCGAAATCCGAGTCCCATATACTAGCCTCTCTACTCCCTTTGCTTGAGCGATTTCAAATTCTGCCGCGTAGGCCGGATCGATATCCGCGGCCAACGCGAATTTGCGGCAATCTGTGCGCTGAACCAGGTAGAGCAGGATGGCCCGGTGCCCTTGCGCGGCCATTTCGGCCAGCTCCCCCAGATGTTTGGTGCCCCGTGCGGTGACGCTGTCCGGGAATTCGGCCAGCCCCGGTTCGCGCGACAGGGTCACGCTTTTGACCTCGACATAGGCGTCGGGCAGCCCGGGTTGCGAAAGCAAAAAGTCGATGCGGCTGTTCTGGCCGTATCTGACCTCCGGCCGCACGGTTTCATAGGCGGCGAATGCGGGGATCTCCCGGGCTTGGAGCGCAGCGCGCAAGGCCCGGTTGGGGACCGAAGTATCAACGCCGGTAAAATGGCCGTTTTCATGATCGACCAGCCGCCAGCCGAATTTGAGCTTTTTCTTCGGGTCGTCATTGGGCTCAAGCCAGATCTTTTCGCCCGGTTCGGCCAGACCCATCATCGAACCCGGATTGGCGCAATGGGCCGTCACCTCGCGCCCGTCCTCAAGCCTGCAGTCGGCCAGAAAGCGTTTATAGCGGCGGATCAGGCGGGCGGGCACAAGGGGGGTTTGAAAGCGCATGGTTCCGGGCCTATACCTGCCGCAAAGGTCGATCAAGAGGAGAGCGTGCCATGCCCAACCCAACCGCTGCAATGCTGGTGATCGGGGATGAAATCCTGTCCGGCCGAACCCGCGACGCCAACATGCATTATCTGGCGCAGGAGCTGACCAAACACGGCATCGATCTGAAAGAGGTCCGCATCGTCAGCGACGAGGCACCGGCGATCGAGGCCGCCGTCACGGCGCTGTCGCAGGGCTATGACCATGTGTTCACCAGCGGGGGCATCGGCCCCACCCATGACGACATCACCGCCGATTGCATCGCCCGCGCGTTCGGGGCGCAAATCGATGTGCGAGACGATGCCCGCGCCCTGCTGCAGGCGCACTACGACCAATCGGGGCTGGAGCTGAACGAAGCGCGCCTGCGCATGGCGCGCATCCCTGACGGGGCAACGCTGATCGACAACCCGGTTTCCACCGCGCCAGGGTTCACACTGGGTAATGTCCATGTGATGGCCGGCGTCCCATTGGTGTTCCAGGCGATGGTGGCCAGTGTGCTGCCCACCCTGACCGGAGGAAAACCGCTGTTGTCGCAGACCTTGCGGGTCAACCGGGGAGAAGGCGACATCGCGGCGACCCTGGCCGCCGTGGCCGAGGAATTTGGCGACGTGTCGATCGGGTGTTACCCGTTCCAGATCAACGGCGTCTTCGGGGCCAACGTGGTTGTTCGGGGCACTGACGGGTCGCGTATCGATGCGGTCACGACGCGACTGGCCAAGGAGCTTGGCCTGTGACGGTAGACTGGGCGGCAGTGG
>NZ_JBXWSK010000035.1:0-32694 GCF_059613385.1 Ruegeria sp. BHSA162 | reverse complement strand
ATTCCCACGGGCTCATGCGCGGGAAACCGGACGAGTTGAAGGCGGTGATCGACATGATCACCAAGGGACCCAGCAGGTAGGCGAAGAAGATCGCCAGATAGACCCAGATGCTGATACGGAGGAAGGACATGTTCATTTCCCGATATCCCCCATGTTCACCTTGAACAGGCGCATCATTGCCAGCACGAACAGGATACAGGTGACCAGCAGAACGATGGCGTAGGCCGCGCCTTGTGGCCAGTCGTTGTTGTCATTGAACTGCTGATAGATCAGTTGCGTGAACCACAGACTGGACGGCCCACCCAGGATTTGCGGTGCGGCCAGCGCACCGGCCGACAGCATGAACACCATCGTACAGCCGGAACTGATGCCAGGCTTGGCATAGGGAATGACCACCCTCCAGTGAATCCGCCACCACGGAGCGCCCAAGTCGCGCGCGGCTTCGATCTGGTTTCCATCCAGGCTTTCGATGACGTTGTACATCGGGAAGATCATCAGCAGGATGTACGCGTAGCCGAGGCCCGCATAGAGCGCGATGTCGTTGCGGATGAAATCGAACGGCGTGTCCCAGATTCCCAATCCGACGAACAGCGTGTTCAGAACGCCGGTTTCTCCGAAGATGATGCGCAGCGCAAAGGCACGCAGGATCTCGTTGATCCAATAGGGGATGATCAGCATGATCGCGAAGATACGGATGTGATTGCCCTTGGACTGACCCAGGTAATAGGCAATCGGATAGCAAATGATCAGGTTGAAGATCGTCACGCAGACCGCGGCGATCAACGTCCGGAAGAACACGCGCAGATCAACGGCGTTGTAGGACTGGCTACCGCCTTCCGGCCCGTAGATCAGATATTTGTAGTTCTCCAGCGTGTACACGTCCTTGGGGCCACCGATTTCCGGGGGCGGCAGGTTGGGACGGAAGGAAAAGTCCAGCATCGACAGCTGCGGCAGGATGATCAGGCCGATCGTCCAGAACAGGACAAGCCCCAAAATCGCGAGCCCCATGCCGAAACCGTTGCGGTTGAAGAAGTCCCTGAGGAAGCCAGGCATCGTCGGGCCTCCTTATTCCGCAGCCAGCTCACCCGCCGGAACGACAACCGCGTTGCGGGTTTCGTATTCCAGCGTGATGTTCTGCCCGGTGTGATCTTTGAACGACTGCCCGTGGTTCGGGATCGAGACCTTGATCTCCTTGCCGCCCTCTCCTTCGGTGAAGATGTTGAAGACGTTGCCTTCGAATTCCTCGTGGGTTACCCGCGCCGTGACGAAGTGATCGCCGCTCGTCCCCTCGGGTGCAATCGAGAACGCCTCGGGTCGGATGAACATCATGGCGTCGTCACCTTCGGCCAACTTGCCCTGATTGGCGGTCGATATCCGCGCCACCAGATCGCCGGACCGGTTGGTAGAGATCAGGGCCTCTTCGCCCATCACTCTTTTGACCTTGCCGCGGAAGACGTTGTTTTCGCCCACGAACGAGGCGGCAAAAGCGGTTGTCGGGTCGTTGTAGATGGTCTTGCCATCGGCGATCTGGTCGATCACGCCAGCGCGCATCACGGCGATGTTGTCCGACATTGTCAGGGCCTCGCCCTGGTCATGGGTGATGTAGATGAAGGTGATGCCCACCCGCTGCTGAATTTCGCGAAGCTCAGTGCGCATGTGCTGGCGCAGTTTGAGGTCTAGCGCCGACAGCGGTTCGTCCAACAGCAGCACGTCGGGTTCGGCGCACAAGGCGCGCGCGATGGCGACACGCTGGCGTTGGCCGCCTGACAACTCGCTGGGCAGCTTGTCGCCCTGGCCCGGCAGCGCGATCATGTCCAGCAGCTCATCCGCGCGTTTGCGGCGCTCGGCAGCGCTGGCGCCCTTGATCTCCATCGAGAAGGTGATGTTCTCCCACACTTTCATTAGCGGAAACAGTGCGAGGTTCTGAAAGATCAGCGCGGTCGGGCGCTTGTTCGGCCCGATGCCCTTCATGTTCTTTCCACCGATCAGCACATTGCCTTCGCTGGGCTCCAGGAACCCGGACACCGCGCGCAGAATCGTCGTCTTGCCGCAGCCCGAGGGCCCCAGGAACGAAAAGAAATCGCCGCCGTTGATGTTCACGTTCGCATCTCGCACAGCGACAAAATCGCCGAAGCGGATCCACAGGTTTTCCAGATCGACTCCGATCCCTGCACTCATTTTTGGTATCTCCCTGTGATGCAGCTTCAGGCCGCACCGCATCGTTGTCCGTCACGCGGGGCAAACGCGTGCGGGGTCCAAAGGCCCCCCGCGCGACAACGCGAGGGGCGCGATCTCAAGGCGATCAGGCGCTCTTGAACTTGTTGACGAACTCGGTCCGGGTCTCGGCGTACCAAGGTGCTTCGGCAGGCCACGGGTTCAGGTTGGCCAGCGAGTCGCCCGGATAGGCCTCGGCAAAGTTCTTCTTGTAGGTGTCGCCCGAATACTGGTCGGCACCCAGAACCGGCGAGTTGTAGCCGTGGCTGTCGATCGCGACACCGGCCGGTTTGGCCTGATAGGCGAAGTCGATGAAGGCGTAGACCTGGTCGATATTGGTTGCACCGGTCGGCATCGACATGCCGTCGACCCAAGCCATCGCACCCTCGACCGGAGCCTGGTAGTGCACCGGTTCGCCCGCGGATTTCAGTGCCAGCGGCGGGCCATCCCAAGTCTGTCCGACGACAACCCCTTCGTTCAGCAGGCCGTTCTTCTGGGTGTCGGCGTCGTTCCAGATCAGTTTGATCCGGTCCTTGCGGGCGATGCACCAGTCGGTGATTTGACCCCAGACCTTACGCATGGTGTCTTCGTCGCCATATGCGGCCCAGACCGAGCCGGGCTCCATCTCGCCGATGCGCTCCATGTACAGGCCTGCGCCCAGCATCATCGAATGCGCGCGACCCATGGTCTTGCCGGCGTTTTCTTCCGACCAGACGTCACCATAGGACGGAGCGTCGCCTTCGGGCAGCCACAGGTCGGTCCGATAGGCTATGCCTTCGGTACCCCAGATATGCGGCAGCCAATGCGCGCCGCTGTCACCAAAGTTCCAGGCATCGGTGCCGATCTTGGCCATCGCCGGGTTGACCTTGTCGATCGGAACCCTGTTCATGTCGAACGGCTGCAGAAGCTCCAGCGGCTCCCACTGCAGCGACCGGTTGTTGGTCGGCGAAACGATGTCAAAGCCCTGGCCCTTGGTGGCCTTCATCTTGTTGATGATCTCTTCGTTCGAGCCGATACCGGTGTAGTTCACCTTGATCCCGGTCAGGGTCTCGAACTCTTCGATGAAGCTGGGCGGCAGGTAATCCGACCACATCAGGATGTTGACTTCGCCCGAAGATGCCAGGGCGCTTTTGCTGTACAGAGGTGCCGCCAGCGCTGCGGCGCCGGCCCCTTTCAACACCGTACGACGGCTGAAGTTTGACGATTTGGTCATTCGTGTTTCTCCCGTGTTTGGACTGAGTTTTGTTTTTTATCCGTGCGTCACGTTAGAGTTTTGCGATCGCCCCGTCAGTCCAAAAAGTGACAGTTTGCGAAATTCTTAGGTCCAGTTCCCTTGGAAGCCCAAGCCCGGAGCCCGCCCAAACAGCGCGCGACTCTGCGGGAATTCACGCGAGGATCATATATCAAAAGGGCCGACGATACCTAACGGCGCATCGGAACTGGCCTCATGTCACACAGGGAGATCACGCGAATTTTTTGCGCATCCGCCTAATCGATGCGCATCATTTCAGCCGCAAAAATCGAATTGCGACAAATTCAGACCAGAATCACGACACGGTTGGAGCTATTTGCGCATTGACCGGCCGTCATGGAACAGGTGGATCTTCTCCGGCGCGGCAGTCACCGAAACCGTCTGGCCACGCAAGCCACGATGGATGCCCGGCAGTTTGCCGATCACCGACTCGGCGCCGGGGGCTTTCGCGAAATAGAGCAACGTCACCTCGCCCAATGCTTCGGTAAAGTCCACGGTCCCGGTCAGGATGGGGTCACCGTCGGCGACCACCAGATCCTCGGGGCGCACACCCACGTTGACCTTCTTGCCGGCGTCGGCGTCCTGGGTCGGGATGGCCGAAACTGCCGTGCCGCCACAGTCCAGCGCGACGGTCGTGGTGGCACCGGTGCCGGTGATCGTGCCCGGCAGCAGGTTCATGGCGGGCGAGCCGATGAACTGGGCCACGAATTCGTTGTCGGGCGTCTCGTACAGTTCCAGCGGCGTGCCGACCTGCGCGATGCCCTTGTTGGCCAGAACCACGATCCGGCTGGCCAGGGTCATCGCCTCGACCTGGTCGTGGGTGACATAGATCATCGTGCTGTCGGGCATCGCCTCTTTCAGGCGCGCGATCTCGATCCGCGTGGCCACCCGCAGGGCGGCATCCAGGTTCGACAGTGGCTCGTCGAACAGATAGACCTTGGGGTCGCGCACGATGGCCCGGCCGATGGCGACCCGCTGACGCTGACCGCCCGACAGAGCCTTGGGCAGCCGGTCCAGAAACGGTTCCAGCTGCAGGATCTGCGCCGCGCGGTTCACCGCCGCGTCGATCTGATCGGCGGGCATCTTGGCGATTTTCAGGGCAAAGGCCATGTTCTCGCGCACGGTCATGTGCGGATACAGCGCATAGCTTTGGAACACCATGGCGATGCCCCGCTGTGCCGGTGGCACGTCGTTCATCACCTGCCCCTCGATCTCCAGCGTTCCGCCCGAAATACGTTCCAGCCCCGCGATCATCCGAAGCAGGGTGGACTTGCCGCAGCCCGAGGGGCCGACGAACACGATCAACTCGCCGCGCTGGATCTCGAGGTTGATGTCCTTCAGGACATCGACATTGCCATAGGTCTTGGCGACATCGGTCAGCTTGAGCTCGGACATGGGTTACCCTTTCTCTCGGACCATCAGGCAGAATTGCGAGGGCGCCAGCGTGGCGCTGCCCTGCGCCTCGACTGCGCCCAGATCCTGACCGATGCAGCGCCAGTTGCCTTCGGGCAGGTCGATTTCCGCGGCGCCATCGCCCAGGTTGAAGGCGCAGAACACCTGCTGGGTATCATCCTCGCGCAGGAAGCTGAGGATCGGGCCGGTTTCGCGCATGTCGGACTGGGTGCCCGACATCAGCGCCGGATATTCATGGCGCAAGGCGATGGCACGACGATAGTGGTTCAGCACCGACTGCGGGTCGGCGTCCATCCGGTCCACGGCGCGCTCGGCCTGCGCGGTGCTGACGGGCAGCCAGGGCGCACCGGTGGTAAAGCCCGACTGTTCGTCCTGCGCAGCCCAGACCATGGGCGTGCGGCAGCCGTCGCGGCCCTTGTATTCAGGCCAGAACTCGATGCCATAGGGGTCCTGCAGGTGCTCAAAGGGCACGTCGGCCTCGGGCAAGCCCAGCTCTTCGCCCTGATACAGGCAGGCCGAGCCGCGCAGGCACATCATCAGAACCGCGTGCTGCCGGATGCCGGCCTCATCCAGATCCCAGCGCGAGGCGTGGCGCTGCACGTCGTGGTTGGAGAACGCCCAGCACGGCCAGGCGTCGCCGGCCTTGGACAGGAGCTGGTCGAACACATGCTTGGTGTATTCTGCCGTCAGGCGGCGTTTTTCCAAAAATTCAAAGGCATAGCACATGTGCATACGCTTGTCGCCACGGGTGTATTCGCCCATGATCTCAAGCCCGCGCTGTGCGTCGCCCACCTCGCCCAGACAGGCGCGACCGTCATATTGATCGGTCAGGGCGCGCAGCCGTTCCAGGAAGGCGATGTTTTCGGGCTGGCTCTTGGAATACAGGTGGTCCTGATGGTTGTAGGGGTTGACCATCGGCGCGATGGTTGCGTTGCGCTGATCCAGCGGCAGCGCCGGGTTGTCGCGCAGTTGCGCGTCGTGGAAGTAGAAGTTGATCGTGTCCAGTCGGAACCCGTCAACGCCCATGTCCAGCCAGAACCGCGCCACGTCCAGCAGCGCGTCCTGCACATCGGGGTTGTGGAAATTCAGGTCCGGCTGCGAGGTCAGGAAGTTGTGCAGGTAATACTGCTGCCGGCGCGTATCCCACTGCCAGGCCGAGCCGCCGAAGATCGACAGCCAGTTGTTGGGCGGGGTCCCGTCAGGCTTGGGGTCGGCCCAGACATACCAGTCGGCCTTGGGGTTTTCGCGGTTGCTGCGGCTTTCGACGAACCACGGATGCTGGTCCGAGGTATGCGACAGAACCAGGTCGATCATCACCCGCAGACCCAAGCCATGGGCGCGGTCCAGCAACGTCTGGAAATCCCCCATCGTGCCGAACATCGGATCGATGGCGCGATAGTCGCTGACATCGTACCCGAAATCCTTCATCGGCGACTTGAAGAAGGGCGAGATCCAGATCGCATCGACCCCCAGACCGGCGATGTAGTCCAGCCGCTGGGTGATGCCCCGCAGGTCTCCGATGCCGTCGCCGTTGCTGTCCTGAAAGCTGCGCGGGTAGATCTGATAGATCACCCCGCCGCGCCACCAGTCGGACGCCGTCTTGGTTGAGTGCTTGAGGTCCACGTTGTTCTGCACGTTCATCACACGCCCTTATTTGACTGAACCGGCCAGCAATCCGCGGACCAGGTATTTCTGCATTGCAAAGAAGACGACCAGCGGCACCGCGATCGACACGAACGCGGCCGTGGCCAGGATTTCCCAATTGCCGCCCCGCGTGCCCAGAAGCTCGACGATACTGTTGGTCATCACGGTGGTCTCGCCGGATGCGTCGATCAGGAACACCTTGGCCACCAGCAGGTCGTTCCATGTCCACAGGAACTGGAAGATGGCGAACGAGGCCAGCGCCGGAAAGCTCAGCGGCAGGATCAGCTTGGTGAAGATTTGAAATTCGGTGGCGCCATCGACCCGCGCATTCTCGATCAGGTCGCGGGGCAGCCCGGCCATGTAGTTGCGCAGAAGATAGATCGCCAGCGGCATGCCAAAGCCGGTATGGGCCAGCCAGACGCCCAGATACCCTTTGCCGATGCCTATGTTCAGGTGGAATTTCAGCAGCGGGATCAGCGCCAACTGCAGGGGAACCACCAGCAGACCGACCACCGCGGCGATCAACAGCGCACGGCCCGGGAAATCCATCCAGGCCAGCGCATAGGCCGCGAAAGCCGCCACCAGGATCGGAATGATCGTGGCCGGAATCGTGACCGTCAACGTGTTGAAGAACGCCTTGGCCATGCTGTCAGTGCTGTCCTCGGCCAGCAGGACCTTGTGGTAGTTGTCCAGCGTGAACTCGGGCGGCAACTCGGCGGTCACGAAGACGCGCGACCCACGGCTGCCGGTGAATTCCTCGGTGTTCTCCATCCGGTAGTCGCCATTGGTCTGAACGGTGATCGTACCGCCCTTGCGCAGTTCGGCCGCCTGGCCCGGCTCAAAGGCATCGATCTCGCGCGAGCTGATGCCCCATTTCGAGATGCGCGCCTTGGTGCCCGCGTCAAACAGGTTGCCCTCGATCACATACAGGCCGTTTTCCTGCACCTGGGTGTCGGGCGCGGCGCTGCGCAGCGTCAGGTTCTGCTCGGACGGGAAAATCGCCCGCCACCAGCCGCTGGTCGCGATCTGGTCCGCCGTACGAAACGACGAGATGAACAGGCCCAGCGTGGGCACCACCCACAGCACCACCAGAAACAGAACCGAGGCGTGTACGGCCCATCTGAGCGCCGGGCGGGTTCCTGCGATCTCACTCATGACGCACCCCCTATTCCATTTCCTTGCGCGCGTTGCGCACGTTCCAGACAAGGATCGGCGTCACCAGCAGCATGATGACCATGGCCGAGGCCGAACCCACGCCCCAGTCATTGGCGCGGAACAGCTTGTCGAACATGTAGTTGGCCAAGACCTGTGTCTCCCACTGGCCGTTGGTCATGGCGAAAACGATGTCGAACACCTTCAGCACGACGATGGTGATCGTGGTCCACACCACCAGAATCGTCGTCTTGATCTGCGGCACCTTGATCTTGAAGAAGATCTGGAACGGGCTGGCGCCATCCAGAATGGCGGCCTCGACCGTTTCTTCGGGAATGCCGCGCAGGGCCGCCGACAGGATCACCATGGCAAAGCCCGTCTGAATCCAGACCAGCACGATCATCAGGAAGAAATTGTTCCAGAACGGGATCGTCAGCCAGGTCTGCGGGTCGGTTCCGCCAAAGAAGATGTACAGGGCATTCAGCATGCCGATCTGGTCCTGCTCGACCGGACGGGTGTCATAGACAAGCTTCCAGATCACCGATGCGCCCACGAACGAGATCGCCATCGGCATGAAGATCAGAGATTTGGCGACATTGCCCCATCGGATGCGGTCGGTCAGCTGGGCGACCAACAGGCCAAATGCTGTCGACAGCGCCGGGACCACGATCAGCCACAGCATGTTGTTACGCATCGCTTCCCAGAATTTGGGCTCTCCCATCATTTGGGCGTAGTTGTCCAGACCCACCCACTCGTATCCGCCGCCGGGCACCCGGTCGGTCAGGGACAGGCGTAGCGTTTCCACCACAGGGTAGGCCAGGTACAGCCCCAGCGCGACCAGAGCGGGCAATAGAAACAACCATGGCCGGACCATGTTCGCCCGATTGATGTTGCGTCCGGCGTTCGGGCCGCGCGGCGGGAACAGAATCTTGTCCAGAAACTGGTTGGACAAGTAGAAGTAACCAACACAGCCGGATACGCCGATGGCGATCGTCAGCAGACCTTGCAATGCGGGATGCATGTCACCCTCCCTGGCGACAATGGGTCGGGCAACCCTGAGGTCGGATTGCCCGGTTTCATGGCTTTATTGGATCGCGTCCCAAGACGCCTGGATCTCGTCCGCCACGTCTTGCGCGGGTTTGCCACCGGCATAGTCGACCATGCCCGTCCAGAACGTGCCTGCGCCAACCGCGCCCGGCATCAGGTCAGACCCGTCAAAACGGAAGGTGGTCGCACCCAGAAGAATGTCGTTCATCTTCTTCAGGGTCGGATCCGAGAAGGCCGAGGTATCGACACCCTTGTGCGGGGTCAAAAAGCCGCTGAGCGCCATCCAGGTCTCATGCGCCTCGGGGGTCTGCAGATAGGCGATCAGGTCATGCGCTGCGGGGCTGTCATTGGTGATCGCCCACAGGGTGCCAGCGCCCAGTACCGGGCTGCCCAGATCCTTGCTTTCATAAGCCGGGAAGTAGAAGAAATCGGCATCTTCACCCACGACCGTGCCTTCGGGGAAGAAGGCCGGGATGAACGAGGCCTGACGATGCATGTAGCACTGCGGCGGCGAGCTGAACATGCCTTTGGGGCTGTCGCGGAAATCCGTGGTTGCAACCGCACCGGCCCCACCGGCGACGTAGTCGTCATTGCGGGCGAATGCGCCGAATTCCTCGATCGCGGCCACGACCTTGGGATCGTTGAACTTCAGCTCGTTGGCAACCCACGCGTCATAATCCTCGGGGGATTGGGTGCGCAGCATCATATCCTCGACCCAGTCGGTCGCAGGCCAGCCGGTTGCGCCACCCGACCCCAGACCGATGCACCAGGGCGTGCCGCCATCGGCGACGATCTGGTCGGTCAGGGCCTTGAGCTCTTCCATCGTGGTCGGAACTTCATATCCCGCGTCCTCAAAGTTCTCGGGCACGTACCAGACCAGCGATTTCACATCGACCTTGTAGAAGAAGCCGTACAGGTGATCCTGACCGTCCGGGCCGGCATAGGTGCCCAGATCGACCCAAGACTGGCCCGCGGCATAGTTGTCCCGGATCCAGTCGGCGGTCCCGTCAGCAAGCGGTGTCAGAAACCCGGCCTTGGCCATATCGGCTGCAAGACCCGGCTGGGGGAACACGGCGATGTTCGGGGCCGACCCGGCCTCGGCGTCGATGCGGATCTGCTGCTCGAAGCTGTCCGACCCGACATAGGCATATTCATGACCGGTGGCCGCGGCAAAGCCGTCCAGCACCTTTTCGACATTCTCCTGGTCCGGGCCAAGCCACGGGCCGAACACGGTGACCTTTTCGGCCTGGGCCGCGCCCGCCATCAGGGCAAACGTGGCCGCACCTGCCAAAAGCGAGTGTTTCATTGATTTTCCTCCCAACTGTATCCGCGCGTGTGAGACTCAGTTTTCAAAGCGCTTTGAATGCGGCCGTTATCCGCTAACATGTTGGCCCTGTCAATGGCTAGATTTTGACATGGGCCGTCCGTGTCCATGTTTTCTTGACATATAGCAAAGAATGGCAAAACAACTTGACGCAAGCCGCAAATCCCCACACAACAGGGCGCACACAAGCATTGAAAGCCTTTTGAAACCGCTATGAACCTCAAACAGCTCTCTCAGATCCTGGGTCTGTCACAGACAACGGTCAGCCGCGCGCTGAACGGTTACCCAGAGGTGAACGAAGAGACTCGCATGCGGGTTCAGGCGGCGGCGGCCAAACATGGCTATCGGCCGAACGCCCGCGCCAAGGGGCTGGCGACGGGTCGTTCGATGGTGATCGGCCACGTGATCCCCAGCTCGTCGCGCCACGAGATGGTGAACCCGATCTTCGGCGATTTCGTCGCCGGCGCGGTCAAGAAATATGCCGAGCACGGCTACGACATGATGTTCACCAATGCCGACGACACCTCGATCGAAGACGCCTATCGCAGCCTGTTCCAACGCGGTGCGGTCGACGGCGTGGTGCTGCAGGGCCCCAAGGTGAACGAGCCGCGGATCGAGGTTCTGACTCGGATGCAGGTGCCGTTCATCGTGCATGGCCGGTCGACCGGCGTCAGCGTGCCCTATGACTGGATCGACGTGAACAACAAAAGCTCGTTCCTGCGTGCGACCCGCTTTCTGATCGACCTGGGCCACCGGCGGATCGCGCTGATCAACGGTCTGGAAGACATGGATTTTGCCCAAAGGCGCCGCGACGGGTATCTTGAGGCGCTGAAACAAGCCGGTCTGTCGCCCGACCCGGCCCTGATGCGCAGCGCCGAGATGACCGAAGTCTATGGCCATCACGAAACCCGCGACATGCTGCGGCTGGACGATCCGCCGACCGCGATCCTGACCTCGTCGATGATCTCGGCGATCGGGGTGCGGCGCGCGCTGGACGAGGCCGGGCTGAAAATGGGCCGCGACGTGTCGGTGATCGCACATGACGACGACCTGTCCTATCTGAAGAACGGGCAGGACGTTCCGATCTTTACCGCCACCCGGTCTTCGGTGCGCCACGCCGGCGAACTGGCCGCCGAGATGCTGATCGAGCGCATCCGCGCGCCCCACGACCCGGCCAAGACTAGATTGCTCGAGGCCGAACTGGTAGTCGGCGGCTCGACTGGTCCCGCCCCCAACAGGTTCTGAACATGAAGTACACCCGCGCTGATTTCCCCAAAGACTTTCTCTTTGGTGTCGCAACCTCTGCCTATCAGATCGAAGGCCACGCACAGGGCGGCGCCGGCCCGACCCATTGGGACAGTTTCGCGGCCACGCCCGGCAACGTGGTGCGCGCCGAAAACGGCGATCTCGCCTGCGACCACCTGCACCGGTACGAACAGGATTTCGACCTGATCCGCGAGGCCGGGTTCGACTGCTATCGTTTTTCCACCAGCTGGGCGCGCGTGCTGCCCGAAGGGCGCGGGCCGGTGAATCAGGCCGGGCTGGACTATTATGACCGGTTGGCCGACGCCCTGCTGGAACGCGGCATCCGCCCCTGCGCCACCCTGTATCATTGGGAACTGCCCTCGCCGCTGGCTGATCTGGGCGGTTGGCGCAACCGCGACATCGCCCACTGGTTCGCCGATTTCACCGAGATCATCATGGGCCGCATCGGCGACCGCATGTACAGCGTCGCCCCGATAAACGAGCCCTGGTGCGTCAGCTGGCTGAGCCATTTCGAGGGCCACCACGCCCCCGGCCTGCGCGACATCCGCGCCACGGCCCGCGCCATGCATCACGTCCTCTTGGCCCACGGCCGCGCGATTCAGGCGATGCGGGGCCTTGGCATGTCGAACCTGGGCGCGGTGTTCAACCTGGAATGGGCCGAACCTGCCGCTGACACCCCCGAGGCCCGCGAAGCCGCCGATCTGTACGACGGTATCTACAACCGGTTCTTCCTGGGCGGCGTGTTCAACAAAGCCTACCCCGAGAACGTCCTGCAGGGGTTGCAGGCCCACCTGCCCGATGGGTGGCAGGACGATTTCGACACGATCGGCACGCCGGTCGACTGGTGCGGGCTGAACTACTATACCCGCAAGCTGATCGCGCCCGCCGGCACGCCCTGGCCCAGCCTGCAAGAGGTCCCCGGCCCCCTGCCCAAGACGCAGATGGGGTGGGAGATCGAGCCAAGCTCGCTGACCCGGTTCCTGACCCGTACGGCCCGGGACTACACGGGCGATCTGCCGATCTATGTCACCGAAAACGGCATGGCCAGCCCCGAGCGGCAGCAGGATGACGACCGCATCGACTATCTGAATCAGCATCTGGCGGCGGTGCAGGACGCGCTGGATCAGGGCGTTCCGGTCAAGGGCTATTTCATATGGTCGCTGCTGGACAATTACGAATGGGCGCTGGGATACGAAAAGCGGTTCGGCCTGGTCGATGTCGACTTCGACACGCTGGAACGCCGCCCCAAGGCCTCGTTCCGGGCGATGCAGGCCGCGTTGGCCCAGGGCGATCCGGTCTCGGTTCCGATGGCGCAGCCCAGGGGCGCGATGCACGACCACTGGAACCTGGTGGCCGATATCGGCGGCACCAACACGCGGTTGGGGGTCGTCACCAATGGCACGCTCACCGATCTGCGCAAATCGCCCACCGGCACCCTGCCCGAGTTTCTGGCCGCCCTGCACGACCTGTGCGCCGAGATCGGAACGCCGCCGCGCGCCGTGGTCGCCGCCGGCGCGGGCCCGGTGCGCAATGGCACGATCCGTCTGACCAATGCCAATCTGGACCTGTCCGAGGCTGACATCGCCTCGGCCACCGGCGCGGACCATACCTTTGTCATCAACGACTTCACCGCCGCCGCGTGGTCAGTGGCCGAGATCACCGGCGATGACGTGCAAGCCCTGCAGGGCGACCCGACCCCGCCCAAGGGCACCCGACTGGTGGTCGGCCCCGGCACCGGGCTGGGCGTCGGGGCGCTTTTGTATTCCGAAGGCCACTATCACACCGTCTCGGGCGAGGGCGGCCATGTCGGCCTGTCACCCCGCACCCGCGACGAGGTGGACGTGTTCGAAGCCGCCCGCCGGATCGCGCCCGAGTGTTTCTTTGGCGGCAGCCTGACGCTCGAGGCCGAGATGTTCCTCAGCGGTACGGGCCTGCCGATCCTGTACCGCGCCGTCGGCATGGCCGCGGGCCAGACCGACACGCCAGACCTGCCCGCCAGGGACATCCTGCAGGTCGCACGCGACGGGTCTGATCCGCTCGCCATGCGCGCCGCGCAGATCTTCACCACCCATCTGGGCGCCGTGATGGGCAACATGGCCGTGACCGTGATGCCCACCGGCGGCGTCTTCCTTGTGGGCGGCGTGGCCGAGAAGAACCGCTGGCTGTTCGGCGACGACTTCTTGGCGGCCTTCAACGCCGGAGGCCGGTTCGACGCGCTGCGGCAGGGCTTTGGCGTTTATGTGTCGGAACAGGCCGAATTTGGCATTGTTGGCGCTAACAACTTCTGCAAAAATGCGCTCGCGCGGTAAACTCACCGCCTGATCTTTGCAGAAGGAAGGAGCCGGGACATGATCCTGTGCTGTGGCGAGGCCCTGATCGACATGATCGCGGAGCCGACGGTTTCGGGCGCGCAAGGTTTCGTGCCGCATTCGGGTGGCGCGGTGTTCAACACCGCCATCGCCCTGGGCCGGCTGGGTGCGCCTGCCGGAATGCTGACCGGGTTGTCGCGCGACATGTTCGGCCAGCAACTGGCGCAGGCCCTGAAAGACAGTCATGTGGATGGCTCGCAGGTTGTTCTTTCGGACCGTCCGACCACGTTGGCCTTCGTACAACTGCAGGACGGGCACGCCACCTATTCCTTCGTCGATGAAAACTCGGCCGGGCGGATGCTGCGCCCCGAGGACATGCCGGACCAGCTGACCGCGACCTCGGCGCTGTATTTCGGCGGCATCAGCCTGGCCTGCGAGCCCTGCGCCGATGCCTATGCCGCCCTGCTGGACCGCCACGGGGACGAGCGCGCGGTGATGATCGACCCCAACATCCGCCCCGGCTTCATCCAGGACCAGACCCGCTATCGCACCCGGCTGAACCGGATGATCGCGCAGGCCGACATCGTCAAAGTCTCGGACGAAGATCTGGACTGGATCGTCCCCGGCCCTGAAACGCTGGAAGAAAAGGTGCCGCTGCTGCTGCAGGCCGGCCCCGCCGTGGTGATCGTCACGCGCGGCAGCCAGGGCGCGACCGGGTATTTGGCCGATGGCCGCACGGTTTCAGTGCCGGTCACGCCGGTTCAGGTGGTCGACACGGTGGGCGCGGGCGACACGTTCAACGCCGGGGTTCTGGCGCAACTGCACCGCGCCGGGCTGCTGACCAAACAGGCGCTCCGTGCGATCTCGCCCGACGACCTGCGCGCCGCGCTGGAACTGGGCGGCAAGGTTGCTGCCGTCACCGTATCCCGCGCCGGGGCCAACCCGCCCTGGGCACACGAGCTGTAAGTCATCGAAAGCACCGATATGAAACGATCCGAGATCAACCGCATCAAGGCCGAGGCGCAGGCCTTCATCAATTCGTTCGGCTTTGCGCTGCCGCCCTTTGCCGACTGGACGCCCGAGCAGATGCGCAGCCCGCAGGCCGCCGGCATCCGCGCCCGTAGCCTTGGCTGGGACATCACCGATTACGGCCAGGGCAGGTTCGACGAACTGGGCCTGTTACTGTTCACCCTGCGCAATGGCGACGAAAAGGACCTGAGCGCAGGACGGGGCATGCTCTATGCCGAGAAGTTGTTGATTTCGCGTGACAAACAGCTGTCGCCGATGCATCGCCACATCGTCAAGGCCGAGGACATCATCAACCGCGGCGGCGGCGATCTGGTGATGGAGATCTACGCCTCGGCACCCGATGGCAGCATCGACCGCGACACCACCGTCACCGTACCCAGCGACGCCTGCCCGGTGACCATCCAGCCGGGCGAACTTCTGCGCCTGAAACCGGGCGAAAGCGTCACGCTGATGCCCGGCATCTGGCACGCCTTCTGGGCGGAAAAGGGCGATTGTCTGATCGGCGAGGTCTCGACCGTCAATGACGACCGCACCGACAACGTGTTCGAACAGCCGATCCCGCGCTTTGCCACGATCGAAGAAGACACCGCGCCCGAATTCCTGCTGGTTGCCGACTACTGAACGCGCGGGGCCCGACCAAAGGGCGGGTCGGAGGCCAGCGTCAACGCGACCCGGCCCGGGCTGGCGGCTTGGGCCAGCCGGTCGCGGACGGCCTCGAAGGCTTCGATCGTCACGGATTCGGCGGGTTTCAGATAGACAAGATGGAACAGCGCCCGCCCGCTGCGCACCGTCGCCACGTCCAGCACTTGAAACGGGCTGTCTGCACAGATCCGGCGGGCCTGCCCAATGATCTCGGCCCGGGCATCGGCCGGCAGCGCCACACCCACGATATCGCGCAGCGCGCCCAGAAACACCTTGATGGGCTGCGGCAGCAACGCCAGGCACAGCAACAACACCACCAGCGCATCCGACACCGGAACCAGACCGGCAAGCGGCCCGCCCTCAAGCAGGTTGATCGCGAAAAACGCCGCCCCGGCCCCAAGGCTCAGCACCCCGTCGACCATCGCGGCCCGGGACTCGACCCGCAGCAGATCGCTGGTTTTGCCGGTGCGGCGCCAGTTCCAGCGATGATAGGCGAACAGCGTCAGACAGATCGCCGCCATCGCCCCGGCATAGATCAGGATCCATTCCAGAACCACCGGCGCGGCTTCGCCCGTCTTGGCATAGGCCAGCAGCCGGTTCACCGCCGAACCGGCTGCCATCAGGATGATCCCGAACAACAGCAGGCTGCGGAACATCACGAAGACGGATTCGTCGATCTCGTATCCAAAGGGGCGGTTCTGGTCCGGGGCGCGACGGATCGAGGCGGCGACCCATCCCGCCACCACAGCCGTTGCGAAATTGAGCCCCGAGAACAGCCCATCCAGCAACAGCGCATCGGAGTTTGCCAGCAACCCGGCCACAACCCCGGCGCCCGCCATGAACAGGCTGGCCCATTTTGCCGCGTTCAGCGACCGGCGTTCAAAGATCAATGTGTCCTGCATCGGTTCAGCTTTTCGGTTGATGAGGCTGGCGGTCATTTATGTCCGACGGGCCAAGGCGCAAGCCCCGTTTTCATGCCCGTCCGCGTATCATGTCGGCAGCCATCTCCGCGATCATGATCACGGGCGAGGCGGTATTGCCCGACACGATCTTCGGCATGACCGAGGCATCGACCACCCGCAGCCCCTCCAGCCCCCGAACGCGCAACCGTGGATCGACCACCGCGGCGGCGTCACTGCCCATGCGGCAGGTGCCGACCGGGTGAAAGATCGTGGTGGCGATGTCGCCCACCGCATCCAGCAGGCCCTGTTGGTCGTTGATCTCAGGGCCCGGCAGAACCTCTTGCGGGTGGTAGGGTGCCAGCGCCCGCGCGGCCATCACCTGCCGGGCCTGCTGCACGGATTTGACCGCCACCTGCCGGTCACGCTCGGTCGAGAGGTAGTTCAACCTGATCTCGGGCTGGGCCTTCGGATCGGGCGTGGTGATGTGGCAGTGCCCCCGGCTTTCGGGCCGCAGATTGCAGACCGAGACTGTGATCGCGGGGAACGGATGCAGCGGGTCGCCCAGCCGGTCGGTCGACAACGGCTGCACGTGATATTCCAGATCCGGCGTGGCCAGCATCGGGTCGGATTTGGTGAACATGCCGAACTGGCTGGGCGCCATCGCCATCGGACCCGACCGGGTCAGGGCGTATTGCGCCGCGATGCGCGCCTTGCCCCACAGGCTGTTGGCCATGGTGTTCAAAGTTTTCGCGTTCCGCACCTTGAACACGGTTCGGATCTGCAGGTGGTCCTGCAGGTTCGCCCCCACGCCCGCGCTTTCATGCTGAACCGCGATTCCATGCGCCGCCAGCACCTGTGGATCACCGATCCCCGACAGTTCCAGCAGCTTGGGCGAGTTGATCGCCCCCGCCGCCAGTAGAACCTCGGCCCCGGCCAGGGCCCGGTATTCGGTGCCGCCACGGGCAAAGCGCACGCCACGCACGGTCTTGCCTTCGAGGATCAGGCCCAGTGTCTCGGCCTCGGTCAGGACCCGCAGGTTGGGCCGTTTCATCGCCGGGCGCAGAAATCCCTTGGCCGTGTTCCAACGCACGCCGTTCTTCTGGTTGACCTCGAAAAACCCCGAGCCTTCATTGTTGCCGTCATTGAAATCGGCACGCGGCTGGATGCCGATCTCGCGCGCGCCGTCCTGCACGGCCTTCAGGATCTCCCAGCTCAGCCGCTGTTTTTGAACCTTCCACTCGCCACCGGCCCGGTGCATTTCGCTGTCGCCGGCGTGATGATCTTCGGATTTCAGGAAATAGGGCAGCACGTCGTCCCAGCCCCAGCCCGCATTGCCCAGCTGCCGCCAATGGTCATAGTCGGCCGCCTGTCCGCGCATGTAGATCATCCCGTTGACCGAGCTGCACCCGCCCAGCACCTTGCCGCGCGGATAGACCAGCGACCGCCCATTCAGCCCAGGCTCGGGCGCGGTTTCCATCATCCAGTCGGTGCGCGGATTGCCGATGCAGTACAAATACCCCACCGGGATGTGGACCCAGTGGTAGTTGTCCGACTTGCCCGCCTCGAGCAGCAGAACCCGTGTCTTGGGGTCCTCGGTCAGCCGGTTGGCCAGCACGCAGCCCGCGGTACCCGCGCCTATGATGATATATTCGTACTCGCCCTCAAGCCGGGCGGTTTCAGATGTGGCGGAATTCATTCTCGGTCTGCTCTGTGCATTGTTCCTGATCCTGCGGAGCGCAGCTTAGCAGCTGTTGCGGGCAATGCACGGGCTCGATGTCGCATTCCGCAACAGTATTTCGCAATCCTGCAGGTCGCGCCCCCAGTTGCTGGTCAGACTGGTGTCAAAGGAGGCCCAGAATGACCCAGACCGCCACCCGCGTCCGCTCCGGAGGCAGCGCCGCCCGCCGCGCCCTGCGCACCGCGCCCAGCTTTGACATGTTGCCGGTCCTGACCCGCAACATCCCGCTGTGCGAAGTGATGGACGGGTCACAGGTCGAGCGGATCGACGCAGCCTCGATGGACATCCTCGAAACCGTTGGCGTGCAGTTCCGCGACCCGATTGCGCTGGCCGACTGGAAGGCGGCCGGTGCCAAGGTTGACGGCGAGCGGGTGTATCTTGATCGCGGGCTGGTCCGCGACTTGATCGCGACGATCCCCTCGGACTTCATCTATCACGCCCGTGACCCGCGCAAGAATGTGCGCCTGGGCGGTCCGCACGCGATCTTCGTGCCGATGACCGGCGCGCCGTTTCTGCGCGATCTGGAGGACGTGCGCCGCAATCCGACACTGGACGACCTGGCGATGTTCCACAAGCTCAGCCACATGCTGCCCGCGCTGCATTCCTCGGCTCACCACATCGTGGAACCCTATGATCACCCGATCAGCCAACGCCACCTGCGCATCACCTATTCGTCGATGAAGTATTCCGACAAGACCTTCATGGGCATGACCACCTCGCCCAAAAACGCCGAAGACGTGATGGAGATGTGCGCGATCCTGTTCGGCGAGAAGATCATGGAGGATCACCCGGTCACCACCGGCAACTGCAACGGCAACTCGCCGCTGGTCTGGGACGAGACCATGCTGGGGGCGATGCGCGCCTTCTGCCGCCGCAACCAGCCGGTGCTGTGCTCGCCCTTCGTGCTGGGCGGGGCCAACACGCCGGCCAGCGTGCCGGCGACGGTCGCGCAGCTGAACGCCGAGGCGCTGAGCGCGCTGGCCTATACGCAGGTGATCCGGCGCGGCTGTCCCGCGATCTACGGGCACTACCTGTCGACCGTCAGCATGAAATCCGGCGCGCCGATGGCGGGCACGCCCGAGATCAGCCTGATGAACTTCATGATCGGCCAGATGGCCCGGCACTACGGCGTGCCCTGGCGCAGCTCGAACACGCTGGGCGGGGCCAAGACGTTCGACGCGCAGGCGGGATATGAATCCGCCACCACGCTGTCGGCGGTGATCCATGCCGGGGCCAACTATATCTGGCATTCGGCGGGCTGGAACGAGGCCGGGATGCATTGTTCGACCGCCAAGTTCGTTGTCGATGCCGAGCAATGCGCCATGGCCTACCGCATGGCCGAGGGCCCGAAGTGGCACGATTTCGACGAGGCCGTTGCGGCCGTATCCGATATCGGCCCCGGCGGGCATTACCTGGGCCATCCGCACACGCAGGACAATTTCCAGGAGGCGTTCTTCATGCCCGAACTGTTCGACAACAACTCGATCGAACAATGGGTGGCCGAGGGCGAGGTCGAGATCACCGAGCGCGCCCTGAACCACGCCCGCAAGCTGCTGGCCGAGTATCAAGAGCCCCATCTGGACCCGGCCACCAACGAGGCATTGCGCGACTACATCGCCCGGCGTGAGCGGGAAATTCCCGCCGCCGACGAATTGAACCAGCACTATTAGGAAACACTCCACTTGCCCGCCTGCCTGTCAGGCGGGCCTTTTTCATTCGTCGCGCGCGCGCCATTCCTTCCAGCGCAGCACCATGTTGGCGCCGATTTCGGACAACGGCCGGGGCGGCAGGGGTTTGGGCCGGTCCTCGGCGCCGAAATGCTCGCTGATCCCGGACCGCACGCCACAGGCCATTTCGGCCGCTGCGATCCCGGTCAGGGTGCCGCGCGCTGTGCCCAACCCGTTCTGGACGCAGGCGGAATAAACGCCGGTCTCGATCTCGCGGGTGACCGAGACGCCGTTCAGGCTCAGGCATAGATGGCCGGCCCATTCGTACTCCATCGCGATGCCGCGCAACTGCGGAAAGCGCCGGTCGAACTTGCGCCGCATCACCGCAGCCGCGCGCCGCAGGTCCGCTGCCCGCGCCTCCATGCCCGGGCGCAGCACGGCGCAGGTGCGGGTGATGATCCGGTTGCCGCCCTGCCCGGTGTCGATCCGGCGTATGGTGGTGCCCATCGGATCGGCCGGAGTCACGCCCCAGCGCGGCTGGCCACCCACCCGGGCCAGCGCATCGGCCTCCAGTTCTCGCGTCATCGCCGCGAACAGAAACAGCTGCATCAGCCGGCCACGCTCCACCCCGAAACTTTCCAGATGGCCGTTCACCGACAGGATCAGCCGACCGGTCGACACCTGCCCTTGCGCAGTCTGCACGCGCCAGCCTGCCCCGTCGCGCTGGAACCCAGTGACCGCGCCGTGCTCAAAAATCTGCACCCCATCGGCCGCCAACCCCGCCGCCAAACCGCGCACATAGCCCGCCGGCTGCAGCATGACCGTGCCCGGCGTATACAGCCCCGAGACATAGTGCCCGGACCCGGTGAGTTCCTGCATTTGCTGCCGGTCCAGCATCTCGGACCGCTCGCCGAGGCTGTCCAGATGGCGGGCATAGCTTTGGTTGTGCGCGTGTCCTGCCGGGCTGCCCGCGCCGTTCACCTTGCCCGCCGGATCGAAATAGTTGGGGTCGATGCCGTATTCCTCGACCGCCGCGCGGGCAAAAGCGATAGCCTGCCGGTTCAGCCCGATCATCGCCCGGTCATCGCCCGCCCCGGCATAGTCGTCCGAGGCCAGGTCATGCGGCAGGTCGATCATGAAGCCCGAGTTGCGCCCCGCCGCGCCTTCCGCCACGCGCCCGGCTTCAAGCACCACGATCCGCGCATCGGGAACCAGCTGCCGCAGACGCCGCGCCGCAGACAGGCCGGAAAAGCCTGCGCCCACGATGGTGAAATCTGCGGTGATTTTGTCCGAAAGCTGACGCGCGGCAGGTTGCGGGTCCAGCAGGGCATTCCACGCCGCCGGGCCGCGCTGCACCGGCAGGCGGCAAGCGGTGAACCGCGTCAATCCACCGCCTCGTCGGCATCATCCGACAGGTCGATCCACAGCGTCTTCAGCTGCGTGTACTGGTCGTGCGCGTGCAGCCCGTTGTCCCGCCCGCCAAAGCCCGACTGCTTGTAGCCGCCGAACGGGGTCGAGATGTCGCCCTCGCCAAAGCTGTTCACCGTCACGGTTCCGGCCCGGATCGCGCGGGCACCGCGCAGGGCACGCTTGGCATTGGCGGTGAATAGCGACGCGCACAGCCCATATGGCGTGTCATTGGCCATCGCGATGGCCTCATCGAACCCCGCGACCTCGATCACCGACAGGACCGGCCCAAAGATTTCCTCGCGCGCCAGCAGCGCGTCATTGTCCGGAATCTCGACCACGGTTGCTTCGACGAACCCGTTCTCGGCCTTGCCGCCCAGAAGAACTGACGGTGCCTTGTCCAGATAGCCGCAGACCTTGTTGAAATGGTCTTTGCTGACCAGCGCGCCCAGCCGGGTTGCAGGGTCCAACGGATCGCCCACAGTCCACTGGCGGGCGTGATGGGCGATGCGCTCCAGCAACTCGGGTTTGACCGCGCGGTGCACGATCAGGCGCGACGTGGCCGAGCAATTCTCGCCCATGTTCCAGAACGCCCCATTCACCACATGGGCGGCAACCCGGTCGAGGTTCTCGGCATCCTCCAGCACGATGGCCGGGTTCTTGCCGCCCATCTCCAGCACCACCTCCTTGGCGTTGCTTTCGGCGGCATAGGACAGGAATTTCTTGCCCGTTACGGTCGAGCCGGTGAAGGACACCATGTCGACATCCATATGCCGCCCGATGGGTTCGCCCACCTCGGCGCCGCCACCCGGAACCACGTTCAGAACCCCACGCGGCAGCCCGGCCTCGGCCGCCAGTTCGGCCAGACGCAGGGCGGTCAGCGGGGTTTCCGTCGCCGGCTTCACAACAACCGAGCACCCGGCCGCCAGCGCCGGGCCGATCTTCCAGGCCAGCATCAGCAGGGGAAAGTTCCACGGCAGCACCAGCCCAACCACCCCGATCGGTTCGCGCAGGATCATCGCGATGTGGTCGTCGCTGGCGGGCGCGACTTGATCGTAAATCTTGTCGATTGCCTCGGCGTGCCATTTCAGGCAGTGGATCGCCTCGGGCACATCCACGGTTTCGCAGTCAAAGATGGTCTTGCCGCTGTCGATGCTTTCCATCACCGCCAGTTCGCGGGCATTGCGGGTCATGAGCTTGGCCAGGCGAATCAACACATCCTTGCGCGCCGACGGGTGCAGGCGCGACCAGCGGCCGTCGTCGAAGGACTCGCGTGCCTTTTCCACGGCTAGGTCCACATCGGCGGCGGCGCAGGCCGCGACCTCGGTCAGCACCGCGCCGGTGGCCGGGTTCACGGTGGGAAACACCGCGCCCGATATCGCCGGGCGATAGCCGCCGTCGATGAAGGCGCCGGTGGGCAGGTCCAGCCCGGCGGCGATGGACGCGTATTCGTCCCGTGTCAACAAGCCCATGCCTCAGCCCTCCGCCATGATGTCTGCAATCTTGCGTTTCAACACGCGGGTCACCTGTTCCAGCGCGCGCTTGTCATCCTTGTTCAGCCCCTTCAGAGGCGGCCGCACCGCGCCCGCCGGGATGCCGTTCATCGTGACCCCATGCTTGATGGTCTGGATGAACTTGCCGCCCTGTTCGAGCACCCGCATCAACGGCATCAGCGCCGACATGATCCGGCGGCCCTTGGCGAAATCGCCCTTCAGCACGCAGGTCTCATACAGCGCCACATGCTCGCGCGGCAGAAAATTCGACCCGCCACAGACCCAGAACGGCGCGCCCCAGGCGAAGAATTCCAGCGCCTGATCGTCCATGCCGCAGCCCAGCTGGATATGCGGATAGTCCCGCGCCAGCATGTGTACACGGTTGATGTCGCCCGAGCTTTCCTTGATGCCGCAGAAATTGCGGCTGCGTCCCACACGGTCGAGGAACTCAGCCCCCATCATCGTGCCGGTGCGGTGCGGATAATTGTACAGCATCACCGGCAGATCGGCCGCCTTGTCGATGGCCAGCGCATTAAGGGCGTTTTCCCGGTCGGTCGGCACCGAATAGGGCGGGCTGGCCAGCAGGATGGCATCGGCCCCGATCTGGCGCGCGCCTTGGGCCAACGCGATCGAATCCGGCGTCAACATCGCGCCGGTCCCGACCACCAAAGGCAGCCGACCCTTCAGTCGTTGGTGGGCAAAACGCGCCAGTTCCAGCCTTTCATCGACGGTCTGGGCATAGTTTTCGCCGGTGGATCCGCCCGAGATCAGACCGTGCACGCCATTCTCGACCAGGTATTCGATCACCTCGGCCAAGGCATCCCAATCGACGCTGTAATCATCCGCATAGGGCGTCACCACCGGGGTATAGATCCCCTGAAATCTGAACACGGGCGTCATCTCAATCCTCTTGCCGGGCACGCGTGAAGCTTGCGCCCGACACCAAGGCTAAGAAAAATACAAGATGTGCACAATGTAGATTCCCGACATGAACGGCCCAGGGTCCGACATGTCGAGGAAAATCAGACGACCATGGGTCGCCGTGGACACCGTCAGTCCAGTGCCTGACCTTCCTGCCAGACCCGGAGAAGCCCATGATCGGAGACATGCAGCACATTGGCGCGGGCACCGGCCGCCAAACGGCCAAGATCTGATCTACCGATCAAGTCCGCAGGCAACCGGGTCGCCATGTCGAAAGCAACTTGCAAAGGCAGTTGCGCAAATGCAACCACGTTGCGAACCGCGTCCAACAGCTCGAGATGCGCACCGGCGAGCGTTCCATCGGCGAGGGTCAACCGGTTGCCGTCGCGCAAGATCTGCCGTCCGTTCAGCAGGAAGCTGTCGATATCCGACCCGGCGGTCGCCATCGCGTCGCTAACAAGGAAGACACTACCCGGCCCATTTTTTGCCCGGATGGCATTGCGCACTGAAACCGGGTGGACGTGAATTCCATCAGCGATCAGGCCCGCAGACAGCTCGCCAAGCGCCAGCGCCGCGCCTACGACGCCGGGCTCTCGGTTACCCATCTGGCTCTGAGCATTGAACAAATGTGTGACGCAACGCGCCCCGGCCTGAGCCGCTTTCTGACAGGTTTCAAAACTCGCATCCGTATGGCCCAGCGAGACGACGATCCCCGCTTGGGTCATGGCGTGTATCTGATCATCGGTCACGCTTTCCGGCGCCACCGTAACCTTGAGAATCGGCAACCGCGCGACTGTATCCAGCAACAAATCCAGATCAGCCTGCGCCATCGGTCGGATCAGGGCAGCATCATGTGCGCCCTTGCGGGCTTGGGACAGGTGCGGGCCTTCCAGATGAAGCCCGACAATGCCGGCAATACCTTCGTTCACGGCGGCAATCGTGGCCGCGATGGCCCGCCGCGTGACCCCAGGCGTATCCGTGATCAGCGTTGGCAAGATCGACGTTGCTCCGATACGAGCATGCGCCCGCGACATGGTGCGGAGCGTTTCCAGTTCGGGGGCGTTGTTCAGCATTGCCCCGCCGCCGCCATTCACCTGCAGATCGACGAAGCCCGGAACCAGCAGGCCACCGTCCAGCCGCGACACCCTCGCTGTTCCAGGAGTGTTCGAGAGAGGCGTTACGCCCTCGATACGCCCTTCTGCGAACAGAAGGGCATGATCCTGCAGGATACCTGCAGGGGTCAGAATGTCCGCGCCCGCCAGAGCCTGCAGTTCGCTGGTCATACGGTTTCCGTCACCTTGTTCAGATGCCGCGGTGCGTCCGGGTCGATCCCGCGCGAAGCGGCAAAGGCCTCGACCATCGCGTAGAAGGAGACGATCAGGCTCAGCGGATCAGTCAGGGAATGCCCCGTGCGGACATGCGGAATGCGGGTCGCGGAAGTAACCCTGTCCGTGGTTGCAAAGACCCGTGCACCCTTGGCGCTGATCGCGTCCGCCACCTCCGCCAACGCAGGCTCCGCCGCATCTGCCGCTGCAAAGCTGAGTACCGGAAAGCCGTCCTCGACGATGGACACCGGCCCATGCAGAACCTCGGCCGAGGAATAGCTTTCAGCGTGCAACTGGCAGGTCTCCTTGAACTTCAGTGCAGCTTCGTTCGATACGGCCAGTGCCTGGCCTCGGCCAAGCGTGAACAAGGACGGGTGAGCACCGATTGCGTTACGCACTTCGGGCCAATCGATCCGGGCCGCCTGATCCAACTGCTCGGGCAGGTCGCGCAACGCGGCCAGCAACGCCGCATCCTGCCCCCACTCTGCCAACAGCCACAAGCCGGCCACCGCCGAAGTGACGAAGGTCTTGGTGGCCGCAACACTCAGTTCGGGGCCCGCCTGTATTTCTATGGCGTGATCGCTGACTTCGGCCAACGGTGAAGCCGCGTCGTTGGTCAACGCTACTGTCAATGCGCCGTCGCGTCGGGCATTGCGGGCCATGGCCACGATGTCGGGGCTTTTGCCGGATTGCGACACCGACAGGCACATCGCCTGGCGCATGCGCAGAACCGAGTCGTAGATCGATCCGATCGACGGCCCGACCGAGGCCACCGGCACACCCAACAGGATTTCCGAGGCGTATTTGAGATAGGTGCAGACGTGATCGGAAGACCCGCGTGCGACCGTCACGACAAATGTCGGGTCCAGTTCGCGGGCAACCGAGGCGACCGCCTCAATATCTGCCTGACCCCGGCTCAGAAGCCGCTCTACGGCCACGGGGATTTCATCAATTTCCCGGCGCATCCGGGTGATCTGCTGTTGCATGATGTGTCCTAGCTGTTGGCCAACCGCAACTCGGCGACAAAATCATAGGCGTCGCCGCGATAGATCGACCGAGTGAATTCAACGACCCGCCGGTTGGACAGGTATGATGTTCGAACGATGCGCAGCCCGGCCGCACCGGGTTCGACCCCAAGCAAACCCGCGTCGGCGATGTCCAGATTGATCGCCGAAATCCGCTGCAGCGCCCGTACCGGCCGGTTTCCATCCCGTTCCAGGACTTCGTACAATGAGGCTTCGACCTCCTGCGGGCGCGGCAGAATGTCGATCGGCAGCGAGGCCCGTTCGATAGCCATGGGCCGATCATTGGCCATACGCAGGCGCGAGATGCGCGCAACTGCTTCGCCCGAGGACAGGGCCAGCGCCATCACCTCCTCGGGCGACGGAGTGTGCACGCCGCGCTCAAGCCACTCGCTTGAGGATTCAAGACCGCGTCGATTCATGTCCTCGGTGAACGAGGTCAGCCGTGACAGAGATTGCTCGACCCGAGGCGTGCCGTCGGCCACGAAACTGCCCGAGCCCTGGCGCTGAATGACGATTCCCCGATCTACCAGATCCTGCATCGCCCGACGCACGGTGACGCGGGAAAGGCCCGTCAGGTTTGCGATCTCGCGTTCGGCCGGCAGCGGTGCACTTTCCGCCAACAGACCGTTCTCGATGCCCTCTTCGATCCGCTTGCGCAACCGAACGTACCGCGGCCCAACGGCCCGCTGCATCCAGTCACCGGTCCTGAGGAAGGTTTCGATCGTTTCGGCGGTCATGCTGCCCCCAATCTGGCGCGCTCGGCCAGCTGTGCGGCGAGCTGCAGCGCCCCGTCAAGGGCGGAGCCCTCCGGTTCGATCATCGCGCTCTGCACCTCGGCGGAAAGATAGGCGATGTAATGCGATGCCACCCCGCCCACTGCACAGACCGGCTCGGCATCATCTCGACCAAGGGCCTGAAGCCCTGCAGCGACATAGTCGGCGCCCTCGCGCATCAGGGCCACGGCCACCACATCGCCTTTTTGAGCCGCCGCAATGATTTCGGGTGCGAAGTCTGCGATTTCGGCTGGCCGCGCCTGCCCCGCAAATCGCACGATCTGCATCGGGTCTTCGTCAAAACGTCTGCATACGGATCGTGTCAGCGCGCTGTCGGGGGCTATTCCGTCCGCTACAAGCAACACCCGCCGCAGCAGCTGCTGCCCCAGCCAATACCCGGACGCATCATCACCGATGAGCGCCCCGTATCCGCCAAGCAACCGGATTGCGCCATCGCTTTGCCGCGCCAGGAACGATCCAGTGCCGATCCCGATCAAACATCCATCGACTGACCCCAACGCCCCAACCACGGCCGAGCGGCGGTCATCCTCGACCTGCACAATGCGCGATGGCAGGTGCCGTGCGATTTCAGCGCCTGTGTCCGCGTCGGTCACGCCTGCCAACCCAGCGTAGACCGGAATCCCGGTCAAAGCCGCTTCGGGCATCGCAGCACGCTCGGCCAGAGCCCGCAGCCCGGCATTCAGCGTTGAGATAGCCGCCGCACGATCAGAATAGACATTGGCGCTTCCCAGAATCAGATCATGCCGCCCGGTGGGGCCGGCCATGGCAAACCGGCAGCGCGTACCGCCACCGTCAATTGCAATGAGATATGGGAGGGACTCATCCATATAGATACCTTTACAATACCTTTGGGCCGAAAAAAAGACCTCTTATGAGCTGAGGTTGTGATTTATCGTGCTTTTCAGCGGATATTTGGTGATTTAAAACGAATGGTAGACAAAAGGTATTATATAGGTATTATCTTTGGTGCCAAAGGGGAATCACATGACGCCGCAAATGCTGCCGCAAACCGAAATGCTGCGCGACGAATCCGAGGGGCTGGACCTGCGCCCGGACACCGAAGTTTTGCGCCTGCTGTTGGATGCGCAGAAAGCCGCGCTGAACGGGCTGGATGCCTGCCTTCCGGATATCACGAAAGGTGCGGCATTGATGGCAGAAACCATCCGCGCCGGGGGGCGGCTCTATTATGCCGCCGCCGGGTCGTCCGGGCTGATGGGCTTGGCCGATGGGGCGGAAATACCGGGGACATTCGGCCTGTCGCCAGATTCGATCGCCATCTGCATGGCCGGCGGCATACCAACCGGGGCAGAGATGCCGGGCCACACCGAAGATGACACTCGGACGGCCGAAATCGCCGCTGCCGACCTCTGCCCAACGGACACGGTGATCGCGATATCCGCCAGCGGCACCACGCCCTACCCGTTGACCTTTGCCGGAATTGCAAAGTCCCGCAGCGCCAAAACCATCTGCATCGCCAACAACGCCGACGCACCCCTGTTCGAGCACGCCGATTGCGCAATTTGCCTGAACACCCCGCCCGAAGTCATTGCCGGATCGACCCGACTGGGCGCCGCAACCGCGCAAAAGGTGGCGCTCAACATGCTCTCGACCCTCATGGGTGTCAGGTTGGGCCATGTACATGACGGGATGATGGTCAACGTGGTCGCCGACAATGCCAAGCTGCGTCAGCGTGCAGAAGGAATCATCCGGAACATAACCGGCGCCACAGCTCAGCACGCCGCTGCTGCCCTGGATCGTGCCGAAGGCAACCTGAAGCTTGCCGTACTTTTGGCCGCCGGTGCCGCAACACCGGCGCAGGCCAGTGAACTGCTGACGGCATCGGGCGGCCATCTGCGCCCTGCGTTGGACCAGATTTGAACCAAGAAGAAGACCAAAAGGGAGAATACATCATGAGAACAACCACACTGACCGCCGTGCTGCTGGCGTCATCGGCCCTGGCCGGTGCGGCAATGGCCGAAACCACGCTGACCATCGAAAGCTGGCGCAACGACGACCTGGCCCTGTGGCAGGAAAAGATCATCCCGGCCTTTGAGGCCAAGCATCCCGACATCAAGATCAAGTTCACCCCATCGGCCCCGGCGGAATACAACGCCGCCCTGAATGCCAAACTGGATGCCGGCTCGGCCGGAGATCTGATTACCTGCCGTCCCTTCGACACCTCACTTGGCCTGTACGAGGCGGGCAAGCTGGCCGATCTTTCTGATCTGGAAGGCATGGCGAATTTCTCGGACGTCGCCAAATCAGCGTGGCAGACCGATGACGGCTCGGCCACCTTCTGCGTGCCAATGGCCTCGGTGATCCACGGGTTCATCTACAACAAGGACGCGTTCGACGAACTGGGCCTGTCGGTTCCGGAAACCGAAGCCGAGTTCTTTGCCGTTCTGGACAAGATCAAGGAAGACGGCACCTATATCCCCATGGCCATGGGCACCAATGACCAATGGGAAGCGGCCACCATGGGTTACAACAACATCGGGCCGAACTACTGGAAGGGCGAAGAAGGTCGCCTCGCCTTGATCGAAGGTTCTCAGAAGCTGACGGACGAGCCGTGGGTCGCCCCCTACCGCCAGCTGGCCAAATGGGGCGCCTATCTGGGCGACGGGTTCGAAGCGCAGACCTATCCCGACAGCCAGAACCTGTTCACGCTGGGCCGCGCCGCCATCTATCCGGCCGGCAGCTGGGAGATCAGCGGCTTCAACAACCTGGCCGAATTCGAAATGGGCGCCTTCAAGCCGCCGGTCCAGAATGCCGGGGACGAGTGCTATATCTCGGATCACACCGACATCGCCATTGGTCTGAACGCGGCGTCGCCCAACGCCGATGCGGCACGCACCTTCCTGAACTGGGTCGGTTCCGAGGAATTCGCGCAGATCTATGCAAACGCGCTGCCCGGCTTCTTTTCTCTCTCCAGCTTCGATGTGGCGATGGAGGACCCATTGGCACAGGAATTCGTCAGCTGGCGGAACGAGTGCAACTCGACCATCCGGTCCACCTATCAGATCCTGTCGCGTGGAACGCCCAACCTTGAGAACGAGACCTGGAACGCATCGGCTCAGGTGATCAAGGGCGAGGAATCGCCCGAGGACGCCGGCAAGCGCCTGCAGGACGGGTTGGCCAGCTGGTACGCCCCGCACCAGTAAACCGTCTTTCGTAACGCAAACGGCTCTGGCCAGACGGCCAGAGCCACCCTGAGCTTTCGAGGAACAACATGGGCAATCGCCGGATCAAATGGCACATCGTGGTGTTTCTGGCACCCGCAGTGCTGGTCTACTCGGCCGTCATGGTCTTTCCGCTGTTCAACACGCTGCGGCTGGCGCTTTACACCGAGGTCGATCAGGCCCGTGTGTTCGTAGGCTTGGACAACTTCCGCACCCTGTTCGGCGACCCGATTTGGTCGGATGCGTTCTGGAACGCACTGGGCAACAATTTCTGGTTCTTCTTCATCCACATGCTGGTGCAGAACCCGATCGGGATCGCGCTGGCGGCGATCCTCAGCCACCCACGCCTGCGCTTTGCAGCGTTTTACCGTTCGGCCATCTTCATCCCGACGATCCTGTCCTTCGTGATCGTTGGCTTCGCCTGGAAGCTGATCCTGTCGCCGATCTGGGGCATCGCCCCCGATATGCTGGCCGCGGTCGGACTCAAATCTCTGTTCGCGCCTTGGCTGGGCAAAGAGGAATACGCGCTGACCACGCTGGCCCTGATTTCGGTCTGGCAGTTCGTGGGCATTCCGATGATGTTGATCTATGCCGCCCTGCTGTCGATCCCCGAAGAGATCCTCGAGGCTGCCGAAGTCGAAGGCATCACCGGCATGTCCGCCTTCTGGAAGATCAAGCTTCCGCTGATCCTGCCCTCGATCGGCATCATCTCGATCCTGACATTTGTCGGCAATTTCAATGCGTTCGACCTGATCTACGCATCTCAGGGTGCGCTGGCGGGGCCGGACTTCTCGACCGACATCCTTGGCACGTTCATGTACCGAACCTTCTTCGGCTTCCAATTGCAGCTCGGTGACCCGCATATGGGATCGGCCATCGCAACGGGCATGTTCGCCATCATCCTGACGGGGGTCTGCATCTATCTGTTCCTGATCCAGACCCGCATCCGCCGGTATCAGTTCTGAGGGGCCCGAGGAGAATGAACAAAGCCCGCAGAAACCCCTTCAACATCGCCGCCATGCATGGCGCGCTGATCCTCTATACGCTGATCGCCCTGTTTCCGGTCTTCGTGATCGTGATCAACAGCTTCAAATCGCGAAAGGCGATCTTCCGTGAACCGTTGGCGCTGCCGGATGCCGACTCGTTCTCGATGATCGGATACCAGACGGTGATGAAACAGGGCGACTTCTTCCTGTATTTCCAGAATTCGATGATTGTCACCGTCGTGTCGCTGTTCCTGATCCTGCTGTTCGGTGCAATGGCGGCTTTCGCGCTCAGCGAATACCGGTTCAAGGGCAACACACTGATGGGCCTGTACCTTGCATTGGGCATCATGATTCCGATCCGCATCGGCACGGTTGCGATCCTCGACATGATGGTGGCGACCGGTCTGGTCAACACGCTGATGGCGCTGATCCTCGTCTATACCGCACAGGGCCTGCCGCTGGCCGTATTCATCCTGTCCGAGTTCATGCGGCAAGTCAGCGACGACCTCAAGAATGCAGGCCGCATCGACGGGCTGAGCGAATACACCATCTTCTTCCGCCTTGTTCTGCCGCTGGTGCGTCCGGCGATGGCGACCGTAGCCGTGTTCAACATGATCCCGATCTGGAACGACCTGTGGTTCCCGCTGATCCTGGCCCCGGCCGAAGAGACCAAGACCCTGACCCTCGGTAGCCAGGTCTTTATCGGGCAGTTCGTCACCGACTGGAACGCGGTGCTTTCCGCGCTCAGCATGGCGATCCTGCCGGTCATGGTTCTGTATGTCATCTTCTCGCGGCAACTGATCCGCGGGATCACTTCGGGGGCGGTCAAATGATCCGGGTTCTGATCGCAGGTTTGGGCAACATGGGTCTCAGCCACGCGCTGGCGCATCATCACCATCCCGACGCCCAGATCGTGGGTCTGGTGAACCGATCCGGGACAGTGGATCACCCGGATTTGCAGGGGTATCCGGTCTTCACCGATTTCCATACGGCGCTTGCGGACACCAACCCTGATCTGGCCGTGATTGCCACCTATTCCGACAGCCATGCCGATTATGCCTGTGCCGCAATGGACGCCGGTGCGCATGTGTTCGTCGAGAAACCCTTGGCCACCACCGTCGCGGACGCACGCCGTGTCGTCGAGAAGGCCACTGAAGCCAACCGCAAGCTGGTGGTTGGGTACATCCTTCGGCATCACCCCTCTTGGATGCGGCTGATATCCGAGGCGCGCGACCTGGGCGGCCCCTATGTCTTTCGCCTGAACCTGAATCAGCAGTCCGACGGCCCGACATGGGAGACGCACAAGGCGCTGATGCAAACCACCTCACCCATCGTGGACTGCGGTGTGCATTACGTCGACGTCATGTGCCAGATTACCGATGCCCGGCCCGTCCGGGTCAACGGCATGGGCCTACGTTTGTCGGATGAGATCGCGCCTGACATGTACAATTACGGCCAGTTCCAGGTGGTGTTCGAAGATGGCTCGGTTGGTTGGTACGAGGCTGGTTGGGGTCCTATGATGTCCGAAACGGCGTTCTTCGTGAAAGATATCGTTTCACCCAATGGCGCGGTTTCCATAACCGAGGGCAACAAGGGCGCATCCGACGATGTGGACGGCCACACGAAGGTAGGCGGCATTCTGGTGCACAAAGCCAGCGGCGACACCATGATCGAGATGGATTGCGAACCCGGCCACCAGGAACTGTGCGACGCCGAACAAGCCTACATGCTGCAAACCATCGCGCAGGACATCGACCTGACCCGCCATATGAATGACGCGGTGCAATCCCTGCGGATCTGCCTTGCCGCCGACCAAAGCATTCGATCCGGCCAGCCGGTCGACCTGAAGGAGACGTGACGTGACCGCCCTGAAACTGACCAATGTGTGCAAGTCCTTCGGACAGGTAAACGTGCTGAAAAACATCGACCTGACCGTCGAGGAAAACGAATTCGTGGTCTTTGTAG